>NZ_JARUJP010000013.1:0-111325 GCF_033659955.1 Clostridium tanneri | reverse complement strand
TTAATTGTTTTTATTTAAAAGCAATAGTTACCATCTATAAACAGGAAAATTCAATATTAGCAGCTTGTGTTAGCCTATTATTCATTAAATCATAATTTGATTCATCTTGATTTTCTGATGGAATTGCGGATCTAGGAAAGGTTATTGTAAAAGTAGACCCCTCTCCAACTTTACTTTCAACAGTAATGTCACCATCTAGCTTATTAACTAATAGTTTAACAAGGCATAGTCCTATACCTGTTCCTTCAGAGCCCCTTGTCATACTATTATTAACTTGTCCAAAACGATCAAAGATTAATGATAGCTTTTCATTTGGAATACCTACTCCAGTATCACTAACTTTTATGTAGATATGGTCTTCTTTATGAGATATACTTACGCTAATTGATTTACCATTAGGTGTAAATTTAATAGCATTAGATAAAAGATTTAATAATATACGTTCATATTTTTCATCATCAATTGCTGTTATTATAGAGGAACTTGCTGCTGAAAATTCAATTTTTATATTTTTTTCAGATGCGTATAAGGATATAGATTCTATAATAGATTTGCTCAAATATATTATGTCTAAGTTTCTTTTATAAATATTTAAATATCCGGATTCAGCCTTTGTTATATCTAATAGATTGTTAACCAGTCTTAACTGTTGAAGAGAACTTTGACGTATCTTCTCAATATATTTTCCAGCTGTCTCTGAAAGTTCGCTACCACATATTAACTCTAATGCTTGTATGGCAGATAAAGAGATTGTTAATGGTGTCCTAAATTCATGGGAAATAAAAGAAAAAAATTCCTTTTGAATTTTCAATACTTTTTCAACAGCCTGTTTTTGGTTAACTTCAGCAGTTACATCAATAGCTATTATAAGTACTTCTGAAATATTTCTTTCAAAATCTAGAATGGGATGAAAGATTAGATTAAAGTATAAGAATCTATCATGAAAGAAAACCTTAAAGTTGTTTCTATAAACTACATTTTTGGTTTTTCTCATTGACTCGATGCATTCAAGATTTTCATCATCTTTAAAGTATGGAAATACCTCTAATATACTTTGCTTTGAATTAATTTTTTCAAAAAGTTCTGCATCATTTGATTTTATACTCATTATATACTCTTTAGTTTTTTCATTAAACTCGATAAAGCTTAGTTCAGGGTAGGATAGTCTAACTACAGGAATTGCTAGTGAATTTACTATATTATAAAGTATATCGCGGTGATTTTTTATATCTTGAGCGTAATTGGATATCTTGGAAATATCGCGGCTGCATATTATGCCTATTAAAAAATCACCATTATCATCAAAGATAGGTGTACCGCTAATACCAAGATAGGTTATTTTGTCATCCTTCTTCACATACAAGGTTCTCTGAGTTATTTTTTCACCTAGTAGCACACGAGAAGTGGTCATATCTTCAAAGGGAATTTCATCTCCTTCAATATCATATAGAGTGCAGGATTTTCGTAGGTCATTAATGCTTTTTAAAGGGCCAAAATAGTCTCTTGCAGCCTTATTCAAACCTAAGTAATTGCCATATTTATCAATAATCAAAATAGCATCAGATATATTTTCTATAATATATTCTAATTCTTTGTTTTGGTTTTTTAAGGGTAAAGAAAGGTAGTCTGAGCTGATCATAATAATCCTCCAGTAAGAATAAAAAATTAAAAAAATAAAATGTATAAACATCGGAGTTTTTACAAATTTTAATAATTGTATTAGCATAATATTATCATATAATTCTAGTAATTTCCATAAAATTCTTGTAGTTAATGCTAAATTATGATATTTTTGTATGATAAAATAGAGTTTGTAGATACTACTAAATAAATACATAGCAACTAAAGTAGAGTAATGATTGAGTAATTGATTATTGAGTTTATAAATTATTATTACACTTTCGGTATAATTATGTAATCTTTAATAAATCTTAAAAACTACAAGTCTTGATTTTTATTTCAGTTTGTGGTGAAATATAAACAGGCAAATGTGCTACAATTTGGTTTTACTGTATATGTAAACGAATTAATCAAATAGAAAGGATGATATACATGACAAATAATGTATTAAACAATCTAAATCCTACAGAGGTATTTAAATATTTTGAGGAGCTTTCTCAAATTCCAAGAGGATCAGGAAATGAAAAGGAAGTAAGTGATTATTTAGTAAACTTTGCTAAGGAACGTAATTTAGATGTTATCCAAGATGCTGCTTTAAATGTTATAATAAAAAAGAAGGCAACTGCAGGATATGAAAACAGACCAGCTGTTATTATACAAGGACATATGGATATGGTTTGTGAAAAAAATGTAGATACAGTACATGATTTTACAAAAGATCCAATAAAATTAAGAGTTGTAGAAGATATGGTTTATGCAACAGGAACTACTCTTGGAGCAGACAATGGAATTGCAGTTGCAATGGGACTTGCAATTTTAGATTCTAAAAATATTGAGCATCCAGCTTTAGAGCTACTTGTTACAAGTGCAGAAGAAACTGGAATGGACGGTGCAGCAGCATTAGATCCTAAAAATGTAGATGGAAGAATTCTTATCAACATAGATTCAGAAGAGGAAGGCACTCTTCTTGTAAGTTGTGCTGGAGGACTTACAACTAAGGTAACTGTTCCAGCAGTTTGGGAAGAAGCTGATAAAAACCTAGAGGCTTGTGTAATTAGAATTAGAGGCCTAAAGGGCGGTCACTCTGGTATGGAAATTAATAAAGGAAGAGGAAACTCAAATAAATTAATGGGACGTATCCTTAGAGACTTAACTGATAACTTAGAGTTAAGAATTAGTGAAGTTAACGGTGGTTCAAAACACAATGCAATTCCACGTGAAGCTGATGCAGTTATATTAGTTAAACCAGAAGAAAAATCAATGATCCAAACAAAGGTTGCTCAGTGGGAAAGCACATTAAAGGATGAGCTTAGAACACCAGACCCAGATTTAAGAGTAGAGTTTGAAGCTTTAGCTACTGCACCTACAAAAGTGTTATCAAAAACTAGTGCAGAAAGCCTAGTTAACTACTTATACTTAGTTCCAGACGGAATTAACTCAATGAGCATGGATATAGAAGGTCTAGTAGAAAGCTCTATAAACCTTGGAGTAATAACAACTTCACAAGAGGGAATAGAATTCATAAGTGCTATGAGAAGTTCTGTAAAAAGCTTAAAAATGGAGCTATTTACAAGAGTATCAACTATAGCAAAACTTGTTGGTGCAAAAGTTGCTGCAGAATCTGACTACCCAGAGTGGGCATATAATCCAGATTCAAAGATTAGAAATGTATTTATAGAAGTTTATGAAAAGATGAATGGAAAGAAACCACATATAACAGCTATTCACGCAGGACTTGAGTGTGGATTGTTAGGAGAAAAGTTTAGTGGTTTAGATATGATCTCCTTTGGACCAAATCTTTATGATGTTCATACTCCAGATGAACACATGAGTATATCATCCGTTCAAAGAATGTGGGATTACTTATTAGAAGTTTTAAAGAATGTAAAATAGAATATTTATTCTAGAAGAAGTAAAAATAGGATCAAAGATATTAGTTAGGTATATACTATATTTTAACTAATAATCTTTGGTCCTATTTTTGCATATGCTCTAATCATGCCAAAGTGGAAAACCAGTTAGAAATATGTATGTTTAGGTTTTACTCAATAATTAAGAATTGCAAGCAGCTTCCTTGAGAATAATAGATAATATAAAGTTAACTATTTTAAGGAGGCATTATAAGATGAGAACTATAGAGAATGTTTTAGAAGTTATAAAAGAAATAGATTGTAAAGATGACGAGTTATACAACAAAATAAGATCAGCCTATGAGGGATACGAATACGATGGAAAAACAGAGGTAGTTATCGAAAGAAAGGAAAAGTACGATGAATCAGATCTTAAAGCCTATAGTGCCCACATAGATACAAAAGATGCACCGGAAATTATAGCTGTTATTAGAGAAGGTGCTGATGGATATGTAGCTACAGTGATGAATGCTTATATACACTAAAACAGTAAAATGCCCAGTATAAATTAAATTCTTATACTGGGCATTTTAGTACAGATGAAAAACCTACAGCTTCTTACAACAGATATGTATTTTGAAAATCCCTGTAAATCACGAAAAGGTTCTAAAAAGTTGCTAAATACACTTAATTTGAAAAGTTCGGAATAATAGTATATTATGTATATATAAGGAATTGTTAAAGTTTTATTTATTAACTAGGGGGAACAAAATGATTTTTATTAAGAATGACAATACCAACCCAGCAATTAATCATGCTGTTGAAGAATATGTGCTAGATAAATTTGATGATGATTGCTTTATGCTTTGGAGAAACGAACCTAGTATCTTAGTTGGTAAAAATCAAAATACTTTGTCAGAAATAAACCTTGATTATGTTAGAGAAAAAAATATACCAGTAATTAGAAGAATGTCTGGTGGAGGGACTATTTTTTGTGATTTCGGAATTATACAATTCACTTTTATTTCTTGTAATAGAGCAAATAAGTTTGCAGACTTTGGAAAGTTTACCTCTCCTGTAATTAATGCCTTAAAAAAACTTGAAATTGAAGCAGAGTTATCTGGAAGAAACGATTTAACTATAGAGGGAAGAAAGTTTTCAGGAAATGCTCAGTATAGTAATAAAAATAAGACATTACACCATGGAAGTATATTATTTTCACCGAATATGAATAAATTAGTACAAGCATTGAAGGTAAAACCAATAAAATTTGAGGGGAAGGCAGTTAAGTCTGTTGCCAGTAGAGTTACAAATATAAGTGAACATCTTAAGACGGCTATGACTGTAATAGAATTTAAGAATTTTTTGCTTGATTCTGTTATGAGTGAATATGAGAACTCAAATTTATATGAATTTAGTGATGAAGAATGGGAAAAAATTAGAAAAATATCTAGTGAAAAATATGAAACTTGGGAATGGAACTATGGACATTCCCCTAAGTTTAATTACTTTAATGAAAAGAAGTTTTTAGGAGGAATTGTACAAGCTAATACATATGTATATAAGGGAATTATAAAAGATATTAAGCTTTTTGGTGACTTTTTTAGTGAAGGGGAAGTAAAAGAGTTAGAGGAATGCTTAACTGGTATAAAGTATGTAAAAGAGGATATCTACAAAGTTTTAGATAATATAGATATTGAAAGATACATGAGTAATATAAGTAAAGAAAATTTACTATCTTTAATTATGGGATCAGATGTAGTTTTATAAGTTACATAATGATTTTATCAAACAGAGGGGGAGAGATTAATGGCACAAAGGAAACCAGAGTGGTTGAGGGTAAAAATTAGAGGGGGAGAAAATACAGGAACAGTCCAAGAGATACTAAGAAAGCATTCTTTAAATACAGTTTGCAGGGAGGCAAACTGTCCAAATAGAGCTGAATGTTTTAGTAAGAGAACAGCTACTTTTATGATACTGGGAAGAAATTGTACTCGAAATTGTACATTTTGTAACGTAACAAAGGAAAAACCGGAAGTTATAGATAAAAATGAGCCTTTTAATGTTGCTCAAGCGGTAGATAAGTTAAATTTAAAGCATACAGTAATAACTTCTGTTACTAGAGACGATATTGAAGACGGTGGAGCAGGACATTTTGCAGAGGTTGTGGAACAAATAAAGAAGCTAGGTAAGGATATAACCATTGAAGTGTTGATACCTGATTTTAAAGGTGATGAAGCAGCACTAAAGAAAGTAGTTAGCTCAAAACCAGACATTATAAACCATAATATAGAAACAGCTGCTTCCTTATATAGTAATGTAAGGCCTATGGCGGTTTATCAACGATCACTTGATCTTTTAAATAATGTAAAAAAAATGGACAATTCTATTTTGACTAAGTCTGGTTTTATGGTTGGACTTGGTGAAACAGAGGAAGACGTAATAAACATACTCAAAGATTTAAGAAAGGTGAATTGTGATATTGTAACTATAGGACAATATTTAGCACCTTCATCAAAGCATCATCCTGTGATAGAATATATACATCCAGATATATTTAAAAAATATGAAGAAATAGCTTTAGACATGGGATTTGAGTTTGTTTTTTCAGCTCCCTTAGTTAGAAGTTCCTATAATGCGGAAAGAGTTTTTACTAAAAAACATAATAAAGATTTGAATATAATCTAATATTATAAATTAAGTTTCATAATGAAACTAAAAAAACAATTTTCTCAAAATGGTACTATTTTTGTATCCTTTTGAGAATTTTTTATGTTAAAGCCTTATATAGCTTATAATATTATATGGCATGAGAGTTGCTTATATAAATATGTAGAAAGTTATTATTTTATATAAATGATATATAAGTTTAGGGGGTTTTTACAAATGCATATTCCAGATAACTATTTAAGTCCATCTACCTGTGCTGCTGTAGGAGTGGTAATGTTACCAGTGTGGAGCAGGGCTGTTAAAAAAGTAAAAGAAGAAGTAAGTAGAAAAAAGATGCCTATACTAGGGGTTTGTGCAGCTTTCTCGTTTTTAATAATGATGTTTAATGTACCAGTTCCAGGAGGTACAACAGCTCATGCTACCGGTGCAGTTTTAATTGCCATACTTTTGGGGCCTTACGCAGCAACTATTTCTGTAACCATAGCACTACTAATTCAGGCACTATTCTTTGGTGATGGAGGAATACTAGCTTTTGCTGCAAATTGTTTTAATATAGCCTTTGCAATGCCGTTTACAGGGTATTTTGTTTATAAATTGGTAAAGAAAAAAATGAAAAGCAATAATGGAGAATATATAGCAGCGTTTCTAGGTGGATATGCAGGAATACTTGTGGCAGCTTTTTTTACAGCTCTAATGTTTGGAATACAGCCTATTCTCTTTAAGGATTCAACAGGTGCACCAATATATTGTCCTTATGGTTTAAACGTAGCTATACCAGCTATGATATTACCACATTTACTTATAGGTCTATTGGAAGGTGCTATTACCGCTGGAGTGTACGGTTATCTTAAGAAGATGTCCCCAGGGGTTATATATGAAGACAGAAGTACAAATAATAAGTCTTTATATGGATTATTAATAGGAATGATAGTATTATGTCCTCTAGGACTTTTAGCAACGGGAACTGCTTGGGGAGAGTGGGGAGCTGATGAAATAAAAGAGGTTATAGGATATGCTCCTAAAGGAATTGAAAATGGATTTAGCTTTAATTCAATAATGCCTGACTACAGTGTAAATGGTAGTAATGAAGTAATTGGATATATTGTTTCTGCTATTGCAGGAGTTGCCATTATCCTGATATTGTTCAAGATAATGGGTTCCGCTAGAAAGCGTAAAGTCTCTGCTAATAGTGACGCTAAAGATGTTTCATAGTTAAAAGAAAAACTTTTGACATTCAGCTTAGGCTGGATATCAAAAGTTTTTTTAAATTATATAGACCTAATTTTACTAAGAATTATTGTATATAAATTACAGTTTGAATTTACTAACTAGTGAGTTAAGAGTCTCTATGGTTCTGGACTGAGTCTCAGCCATTAAGGCAACCTGTTGAACGTGCTTTAAGGTTTCACCTACATTTACAGCTATTTCAGAGGAACTTGCAGAGTTTTCTTCAGCAGTGGCAGATACAGTTTGAATTGTATAGTTAACAGTATTTATTGTTGAAGATATTTCATCTACATTGGATGCTAAGTCTTGAGTAAGTTCATTTAATAATTCAGCATCTTTTTCATATTGAATTCCTATATCTACAAAGGCATCATAGTCTTTACTTACAGTATTTTCAATATAGTTTAAAATATCTGAGGCATTTAAAGCTAGGCTAGTAAAGGAGTTTTCAACTTGCAATACTACTTGCTGAATGGTGGCTGCTGATTCGCTAGATTGCTCAGCTAACTTACGTACTTCATCAGCTACAACGGAAAAGCCTCTTCCCTGTTCACCAGCACGAGCAGCCTCAATTGCTGCATTTAGTGCCAGAAGGTTAGTTTGCCCTGCAATATTTGAAATAGCATCTGCCATGCTTTTTATTTCTGAAACCACCTTTCCCTCTTCTATAGACTTTAATATATTTTTTTCTTTTTCTCTATAAAGATTGCCGGATAGCTTAGAGCGTTCAGAAGCTTTACTACGGATATGAACAGCTCTTTCTTTTATTTCTTTTGAATGATTGCTTCCTATGTCAGCTTTTTTAGCAAGTTCTTTTGTAGTAGCTTCAATTTCTTCAGTGAAAGCACTTATTTCTTCAGTAGAAGCACTGGTTTCCTCAGAGGTCTTAGCAATTTCTTTAGTAGAATTGTCTATAATACTCATTCTATTAGAAATTTCCCCTACCGAGTTTATAAACTTTGTATTAGACATGTTAACATCCTTGGAGGCAGTAACGACCTGTTCTATAACATTTCTAGAATTTCTAATAGCAACATTTAAAGCTTTAATAAGAACACCTATTTCATCATGAACTTTAACGGAGGCTTGGCCGGTAAGATCTCCAGCTTCAAGTTGTTTAGCCAGTTTCATCCCTTTATTTAACTCATTAGATATAGAGTTAGATAAACTTATTCCTATAATAATTGATATTAGAAAGGCTAATATAGTTATCCCTATCATAACATTTGATGAAGCTCTAGATGTACTTAGATTTTTATCATTAGTATTACTAGCAATAGTTTTATTTATCTCTATTAATTCTTTAATATTTTTCTCTACTTTGCTTTGTGCCTCATTCATCGTTGGCATATATGCAAGTAACTGATCATAATTATTTTCCTCTGCTAACTTAAGAGATTTATTACGTAAGTTTCTGTAAGTAAGTAAGCCTTGGGTAAATTCGTCCATTTTAGTCTTCTCATGAGAAGATATATCGGTGAATTGATACTTTGTTAACAAATGATCATCTTCTTCTGATAACCTATTTATAATATCTATTCTTTCCTTTACTTTAGAACTATCTTTTTCATATGCAATTAGTAAGAAGTTACTACGAATGGTTAATAGGTTTTTCTCAATAGTAGATAAATAATCAATAACCACTAGATTATTTCTATACATATCTTGTCCACTAAGGGCTAAGCTTTTCATACTATTTGTTGCAATAGTTCCTGAAAGGGCAATTAATAGTGACACTATCATAAATGCAGCAATTAATTTTGTTTTTATCTTTAGGTTTAAAAAAAATCTCATGGCTTTACTCCTCTCTT
Source organism: Clostridium tanneri (assembly GCF_033659955.1). NCBI lineage: Bacteria > Bacillati > Bacillota > Clostridia > Eubacteriales > Clostridiaceae > Clostridium > Clostridium tanneri. The sequence goes on along the minus strand of NZ_JARUJP010000013.1, from coordinate 102,147 downwards.
ATGAAATGTTTTAAGTTATAAAATATTACAAAATTTATTATATTATATCATATGTGGATAATTATTCATACAATAACTAGAAAGACTGTCTTGTAATACACATTTATGCATTATAAGGCAGCCTTAGCTTGGTTATAAATCTTCAAATGTAACTTTTAGACTTTCAGAAAAGAGAACTTTTTTTGAATCTATAATTACCTTTCTAGTATCCATTGCTTTAAATCTAAAGGATACTAGAATATCTATATCATCCTTATGTAGTTCAGAAAATCCCAAAGGAAGATCTTCATCATTTAATCCCATTCTAACTGAAGGGAGGTACTGAGTTTTTGTACCATGACCACTTCAACAAGCATTTCCTCCTATTAAAGTCATGTCCAATATTATGGTGCTGCATTTTTTCTTTCTTAAATAATTTTGTGCTTTTTCTGTGATTATAATATCCAAAATAAACACCTCCTATAGTAGATTATAAAGCAAAAATAAAAATAATAAAATAAGCTTATCAAGTATAAAGATAATACTATAAAAGTAATTGAATCTGTGTAAAGCATGAATTAAAATATAAGTATACAGTCAATTCTGAAAAAAATATAAATTCTTTGATTATATTTTAGAAATGGGGATATTATATGAGATTTGAGTTAGTTAGAAACTTAAAGGGGAATGAAATATTAGCCAAAAGTTTATTTGATGGTTATGGTAGGGTTTTGCTTCCTTCAGGGACAAAACTAAATATATCTTACATAAATAGAATAAGGCAAAGTGGTTTTTATTACATCTATATAGAGGACAAGGATTTAGAAGATATAAAGTATGATAGAAATATAGAAAATCTAAAGCAAACTACTCTTAAAAGGCTTCCCAATATGTTTCATAGTATAATTGATGGGAATAGAACTAAAATAGAAGAATCTTTAAGGGTTATAGAGGAATTGACTAGCTATATTATAGAAGAAGGGGATATAAATACAAATTTATATGAAGTAATAAAATATGATAACTATACCTATGTGCATTCTATTGATACAGGAATAATGTCCATATTTTTAGCGAAGATGCTGAATCTGAAAATTTCATCCATAAAGGAAATTGGAATTAGTTCTATATTGCATGATATAGGGAAAATAGTAGTTCCATCAGAAATCATAAATAAAAAGGGAAGGTTTACGAAAGAAGAGTTTGAAGAGGTGAAAAAACATCCTGTCTATGGTTATAGAATTCTAAAAAATGCAGGTATAAAAAACAACAATATTCTAGCAGGCGTAATAGAGCATCATGAAAGAGTTGACGGAACAGGGTACCCCTTTGGAGTAAAGGGAGGGAATATAAATCAACATGCTAAAATAATTAGTTTGTGCGATGTTTTTACAGCAATAAGTGCTGATAGATGCTATAGGAGTAGATTTAAGCCTAATGAAGCTTATGAATATATATTATGTAATGTTAACACTATGTTTGATAGAGATATAGTTACTAAGTTTAAGGAGAATTTTTATATTTATCCTTTAGGTGTATGTGTAAGACTTTCTAATGGTGTGGAAGGATATGTAGTGAGACAAAATAAGTCACTACCAGATAGACCGGTGGTAAGGGTAAATTATAATTCGGCAACAGGAGAGAGAATACCTTACCATGATATAAATTTACTAAGTGCAATAAATGTAACTATAGACTCTATTGTTGGAGAGGGTTAGATGAGTATAAGTTGAATATCATGGGAAAAAGAATGGATAGCCACTAAAATAAAAATATTTTCTGGAATTATAAAGGAAATGTTATAAAAATATGTTTAAAGTATCCTTCAAATATGATATTATTCTTCTGTAAACGATGCGATGTTGGTAAGACTATTTATATTATTTTAAACTTATATGAGAATCATTAATATGAATAGTATGAAAGGAAAAATGAAGGAGGAGTAGAAATGGCTACAGTATTAGTTGTTGATGATGCAGCTTTTATGAGAATGATGCTTAAAAATATGCTTATTAAAAATGGCTTTGAAGTGGTTGCAGAGGCTGAAAATGGGGAAAAAGCAGTGGAGATGTACAAGCAGTACAAACCTGATTTAGTGACAATGGATATTACAATGCCAGATATGGATGGTATAGAAGCTGTTGAACAGATAAAGCTAGTGGATTCAGGTGCAAAAATTGTTATGTGCAGTGCTATGGGACAACAAGCTATGGTATTAAATGCAATTAAGGCAGGGGCGAAGGATTTTATAATAAAACCCTTTGAAGAGGAGAGAGTTGTTGCATCTTTAAAACAGATTTTAGAATAAATTTTTAATAAGGCAGCTTTTATTTGATAGTTTAATGAATTGGTATTAAATTGTTAAATAGAAGCTATTTTTATTTATTATAAAATTCTAGTTGTAGGGGTACTTTGTACACAACTTATGGAAAATGTATGGTAAATATGTAGTGAATTATGTTATGCTATATATAAGGTGTTTTATTTACATTAAATTCATTTTATTCAAATAATATCTACATTTATAAGCATGTTTTAATATATGACTTAAATATAGGGGAGAGGTATATGGTGTCATTACTGAAAAATTATAATCATTTAAAAAATGAATATGAGAATTACCAGAAGCTTGCAGAAGAAACCATTCAAAAACAAAGTATGAAAATTACTGAGTTAGATAAGAAGTTAGACATGTTATCTCTTATAGTAGAAATTAGTGAATATATAAATAAAAGTTTAGGTAATAGCGAAATAGCAGCTATGATAAATGACATAATGATAGGAATTTTAGGAGTTACTTATTCAAGTGTTTATTTAGTGGAAAATAGAAAGCTTAGGTTGAAGGCATCAAACTTGAGTAATACGAAGCACCATCAGATTGTAGAAGTATTTAATTGCAAAAATGTAGCTAATCTTAATACTAGTTTGTTAAACTCTGTTTCAAGTATTAGTACTGATAGTAATGTAAAAATTCACTCTTCTATTACAATGCCTATATATATGAAAGGTGACATTTTAGGACTAATCATCGTAGAGCATAATATCTATAACTATTTAAGTCAGGATCATGTTAGACTATTAACAGCACTTACTAATCAAATTGCCATATGCCTGGAAAATAACAGATTATACAATCAGATTAAACAAAATTCTCAGAAGGATTGCTTAACCGGGTTATTTAATAGAAAATATTTTTTTAGCATAATACAGAAAAAGATAGCTAACAACGAAAAAGATTTTGCAATTGTTATGTTGGATATAGATAACTTTAAAAAGTGTAATGATACATACGGCCATCTTTATGGTGACGTAGTTATAAGAAGAATTAGCCAAATTGTAAAATCAAACATTAGAAAAGAAGACATAGTTGCTAGGTATGGAGGGGAAGAACTAATAATTTATATGTATGATGTTAAGAATGTCATAGATGTTTATAATAGAATGGAACAAGTAAGAGAAGTTATAGAGAGAACGGTGATTCAATATAAGGATGTAAATGATGGAGTAACTGTTTCTGTAGGTATTGCTCTTAAAGAAAAGGAAGAAGATTTAGAGCAAATAATAAGAAAAGCTGATAAAAATTTATACACAGCAAAGCATTTAGGAAAAAATAAGGTTGTTTATTAAAAAATTATAAGTAAAATCAGGTGATAAATATGGGTACAAAATGGACAAATGAGCAAAAAGAAGCTATTTTTACAAAGAATTGCAATCTATTAGTAGCTGCTGGTGCCGGCGCTGGTAAAACAGCAGTGCTTGTAGAAAGAATAATACAGAGAATAACCGATGAAAAAGAAAATATTGATATAGATAATCTGCTAGTTGTGACCTTTACTAATGCTGCAGCTGCAGAAATGCGAGAAAGAATAGGAAATGCAATAGCTAAGGAGCTGGAAATAAGACCTGAGTCAAAAAAACTCCAGAGACAGCTTACTTTATTAAATCAAGCAAACATAATGACTATACATTCTTTCTGTCTTCAGGTTATAAAGAATAATTTTCATATCATAGACTTGGATCCTAGTTTCAGAGTTTCTGATAACACAGAAGCTATACTTTTAAAACAAGAGGCAATAGAGGAACTTTTTGAAGAAATGTATGATAACACTGATAACAAAGAATTCTTAAGGTTGGTAGATTCATACAGTGGAAAAAATGATGTAAAGATTCAAGGCATGGTACTGGAATTATATGAATTTGCTAAAAGTACTCCTTGGCCAGAAAAATGGCTTGTTGAAATGGCAGAAAGTTTTAACGTAAAAGAAAACTTTGATTTTGGAAGCTCAAAGTGGGCTAAGGTAATTATGGATTTTTTAAAGCTAGAATTAGAAGCACATAAAGACAGTATGGAAAAGGCAGTGAATATAGTAGAAAATGCGGAGGGAATAGACTATTATTTAGAGCCTTTTAAAATAGAGCTTAATAATATCTATTCCTTAATTAATTGCAGATCTTGGGAGGAACTACAAGAGGGTTTTGCTTTATTAAGTTTTCAAACAATTCCTGTTAAAAGAAACAAAGATGCAGATAAAGCAGCCAAAGAAAAGTCGAAAAAAACCAGGGATAAGGTTAAGAATAAGTTAATAGAGATAAAGGATGATATTTTCATTGATGCCTATAATATAGGAAAGAATTTAAAAGAACTATATCCTATGATGAAGTGCCTCTGTGAACTTGTAATTGCATTAGATGAAAAATATAGTGTTAAAAAACGGGAAAGAGGAGTAGTAGACTTCAGTGACATAGAACACTTTTGTTTAAAAATACTTACAAGAGACCAGGGAGGAATTACAGAACCCTCTGATGCAGCATTAGAGTATAAACAGCACTTTGAAGAAATTCTTATAGATGAGTATCAGGATAGTAATGAAGTTCAAGAAGTAATTATGAATATGATAGCTAACAAAAATAATATCCCAAATATGTTTATGGTGGGAGATGTTAAGCAGAGTATTTATAGATTTAGGCAAGCAAAACCTGAATTATTTTTGGAGAAGTACAGCAGTTATTCAGAAGAAGAAGGTACTAGGGAAAGAAAGATAAAACTATTTAAGAACTTTAGAAGCAGACCTGAAATAATAGATGGAGTTAATTTTTTATTTAAACAAATAATGTCTGAAGAGGTAGGGGAACTGGAGTACGATGAAGGTGAAGCATTAAAGTCTGGTGCACAATTCCCAGAACTAGCAGGTAGCTGCAGCAATGATCTTAGTCAAGAAGATATTGACGGTATAAATCAAAGAGATTTTTGTGGTGGGGACATTGAGCTTCATATAATTGACAAGAAGAATAGTGAGGCATCTGAGGAGGAGAAAGAAGAGAACAGCGAAAATAGTGAAGATACAGATGAAGAAGAAGTAGATAATATTCAAATAGAAGCAAGATTTGCGGCAAAAAAGATAAATGAACTTATTAATTGCCAGGGGAATAGAGCATTTAAGGTTTATGATAAAAATATTCAAGGTTATAGACCGGTAAGTTATAAAGATATAGTTATACTTATGCGTGCCACATCTAACTGGGCCCCTACCTTTGTGGAGGAGCTTACAAAGGCAGGAATACCGGTGTTTGCAGACACCTCAAGTGGCTATTTTGATGCTGTGGAAATAAGAATCATGGTAGCACTGCTTCAAATAATAGATAATCCTATTCAAGATATTCCGCTAATTGCAGTTCTTCGTTCACCTATAGAATCCTTCTTACCAGAAGAACTAATAGATATTAGAATGGTAAATAGGGAAGTATCTTTTTATGAAGCGATGAAGAGTATAGCTGAGGAAGTAAGTGAAGAAGATAGTATAAGTTCCGAATTAAAAAATAAGGTAACTAATTTTCTAAATAAACTGGACAAATGGAGAAAAAAAGTTCTACATATGTCTATGGATGAGTTTATATGGTATCTTTACACAGAAACAGGATACTATGGATTTGTAGGTGCCATGCCAGGAGGTCCTCAAAGACAAGCGAATTTGAGAGTGCTTTTCGAAAGAGCAAAACAATACGAAAAAACTAGTTACAAGGGACTCTTTAACTTTATTAATTTTATCAATAAGCTTAAAAGCAGCAGCGGAGATATGGGCAGCGCAAAGATACTGGGAGAAAATGAAGATGTAGTTAGAATTATGAGTATACATAAAAGTAAGGGTCTGGAGTTTCCAGTGGTTATACTTGCAGGAGCAGGCAAGCATTTTAACCTAATGGACATAAATAAGAGTATATTGTTTCATGGAGAATTAGGACTTGGCCCAGATTATGTTAATCCAGATAGAAGAATTTCTTACCCAACAATAGTGAAACAGGTATTAAAAAGAAAAATAAAAATAGAAACCTTATCAGAGGAAATGAGAATTCTGTATGTAGCTTTTACAAGGGCTAAGGAAAAGTTAATTATAACTGGAATGGTAAGCAATATTTTAAATGTAGCAGAAAAATGGTATGAAGCTTCAGGATCTGGAGAGAGCAAAGTTTCAAGATATGCGACATCAAACGCTAGAAGTTACCTAGACTGGATAGGACCTTCTATTATAAAGCATTCTGATGGAAGCCTATTAAGAGATATGTTAGACATAGAGAATAAAGCAGGCTCCTTTTCTGATGATAACTCTAAGTGGAGCATTAAAATATGGCATAAAGAGGAATTTAAAATCAAAGTTGAAGAAGAGGATGAAGATGACGATATAGTAAAGGAGTTAGAGGTTGCTAGTTCAATCAATGATTTTAGTGGTCATAAAAGGGAGATTGATAGAAGGCTAGAATGGAATTACAGATTTAGTCATTCCAGCAGCATACCAGCTAAGTTTTCTGTTTCTGAATTAAAAAGAAAGTTTGATTTAGTAGATAAGGAAGAAAGCAGAGATATAGATACCTCTATAATACTGAAGAAACCGAGATTTATTCAAGAAAGCAAACAGCTATCTTCAGCAGAAAAAGGGTCGTTAATGCACCTAGTAATGCAGCATTTAGATATAAAAAGAGTTTCCACCTATGAAGAGATAGAGATGCAGGTAACGGAATTTGTAGATAAGGAGTTTTTGACAAAAGAGGAATCAAAGGTAATTGACATAAATAAAATACTTAGATTTTTTCAATCAGATTTAGGAAAAAGAATGAAATCTGCAAAACAAATACATAGAGAGACTCCTTTCTTTATGGAACTTCCTAGTACAGAAATTTATGAGGATTTGTCTGAGGAAATTTATAACGACGAGAAGATATTAATTCAAGGAGTAATAGATTGTTATTTTGAAGAAGATGATAAATTAGTACTATTAGACTATAAGACAGATTTTGTGGAAGACATAAATCTAATTAAGGAGAAATACTTTACTCAGGTTTATTACTATAGAAGAGCCTTAGAGAAGATGACAGGCAAAACTATTAAAAATGTATATTTATATCTATTCTTTAAAGATCAAGTGGTGGAAATGTAATTTCAGTACTTAAAAATAAGTTTGTATTTTAGGTATACCTGGGAAAGTATCATAAAAAATTTCGCAGTCTAGGTATACCTTCAATTATACATTATTTATTTATACAGGGGGGGATGAAGTATGAAGATTACAGTAACTATACTTTTATCAGCATCTATAGGTGCATTGTTATCTTTTATAGTATGTACATTATATTATGGAAAAACATCTAGAAGGCTTCAGCAATTTAAAAAGGATTTGTCCTTAATTTCAAATGGCCAGTTAGCTGTAAGAGTAAAAAGTCAGGGAACTTTAAAGGAGGTAGCTGACAGTATAAATTCCATAGTAAAGAACAGTAAAAGAATTTTGTGTGAAATATATGAGGTTTCCCAGAAGAATAGAGAATTATCTTCAACTCTTCAGGAAAATACAAAGCAAACAGAAAAGGCTTCGTCGGAAATAGCTCAGTCAATGCTAGCTATTACAGAATCTACCTATAAACAATCTCAGGATGCAGAATCTACAGGAGAAAGCACAAGACAAATGGCTGAGAATGCAGAAAAAATAGCTAAGTATGCAGAGAGTACACAAGATGCTGCAGAAGAAATGATTAGGGTAATTAAAGACAATGAGCAGATATTTAGTAGTATAGTAGACAAAATGAAAAATATAGGGGAAAATAGTACAACATTGGTTTCTAATGTTCAATTACTTCATGATAGGGCTGAAAAAATAAATAGTATAGCTTATGTCGTAACAGATTTAAGTGAAAGGACAAATCTTTTAGCGTTAAATGCAGCTATTGAAGCTGCACGGGCAGGAGAACATGGTAGAGGCTTTACCGTGGTGGCAGAGGAAGTAAGGAAATTGGCAGAACAATCATCTATATCTGCAAAGGAAATTAGAAAGCTGATTGAAGATATAAATGGAAAAATAAATGAAATAACTAAGGAAGCTAGTACACAGGCTTTAGGCATAAAGGAAGATGTGGAGTTTGCAGAGGAATCTAAGCTTTCTTTTGATAAAATAAGTAAGTCCACTAAATCTACCTATGAATCTGTGAACCAAATACACATACTAGCTGAGGAAACGACAGCTATGGCAAATAATGTTGATGAACTTGTAGAGAATGTAGTGCTAACAACACAGGAGTCACTATCTTTTGTGGAAGAAGTTTCAGCTGCTGTAGATGAACAGAATGTATCAGTGCAACAAATTAGTGAGTTGATAGTAAAAACAAATAAAACAGCGGATGATATAGATATAAAACTAAAGGAGTTTATTAATAAGGTAAGTTTAGGTGAAGAAGAGAATAGAATAATAAAAGAAGGCTTTGATAAACTAAAAAAAATATCCGATTTAATTATCTCAAGGTCTTTAGATATAGATAAAGGATCTGAATTATTAAAAAATCAAATGAATATTTATAATGAATTTGAATATATAGGTCTAATAGATAGTAAGGGAATAATGAAATCTGCCAGTCATCCTATATCAGAGGATAACAATGATTTTTCATTTAGGCCTTACTTTAAAGAAGCAATTCAAGGAAAAGAATATAACAGTGAACCGTATATTTCAAATGTTTCTTTTAATTATTGCATAGCTATAGCTGTTCCTTTTAAAGATGCAAAAGATAAAATTGAAGGGGTAATTATGGCTGATGTGTGTATAGAAAATTAAAAAAGATGCCATATTATATTAAGTTAAAATATAATATGGCATATATTATGCATTTAATAATATTAAATATTAGACTATTTGACAATTTTTTAGCACCTTATCACAGTAAATTGTCATTTTAGGATAATAGTGATATAATTTGTAAAGAAACTCAATTAGATATTATCAAATTATAGGGAGGGAATTAAATGTCAAAGGTTATTGAAAAGTTTTTAAAATATGTAAAGATTGATACTGTGTCAGATGAAGAGTCTAATACTGTTCCAAGTACTTCAAAGCAATTGGTATTAGCAGAGGAATTAGTAAAAGAGCTGAAAGAAATGGGAATGAAGGATGTATCTGTGGATGATAACGGATATGTCATGGCTACTCTTCCAGGAAATGTTGATAAGAATGTCCCTGTAATCGGTTTTATAGCGCACATGGATACAAGTCCAGAAATGTGTGGCACTAATGTAAATCCTAAAATCGTTGAAAACTATGACGGAGGAGATATAGTTTTAAACGAAAAAGAAAATATTGTTCTTCGTGTTGAAGAATCTCCAGAGTTAAAAGATTACGTAGGTAAAACTCTAATAACTACTGATGGAACAACATTACTTGGAGCAGACGACAAGGCTGGTATTGCTGAAATAATGTCTGCTATAGAATACTTAATAGCACATCCAGAAATTAAGCATGGTGATATTCGTGTTGGATTTACTCCAGATGAAGAGATTGGCCGTGGAGCAGATCACTTTGACGTAAAGAAATTTAATGCTGATTTAGCATATACTGTTGACGGCGGAGTAATCGGAGAATTAGAGTATGAAAACTTTAATGCTGGAAGTGCTAAAGTTACAATAAAGGGAAGAAACTTCCACCCAGGATATTCTAAAGATAAGATGATAAACTCAATACTTGTAGCAAATGAATTTATAAACATGCTTCCTGCAAATGAAACTCCAGCTACAACTGAAGGTTATGAAGGCTTCTATCACCTATTAGCTATAAATGGCGGTATCGAGAAAACTGAGCTTAATTATATAATCAGAGATTTTGATGCAGAAGGATTTGAAAATAGAAAAGCTTTCATAGAAGAAGCTGTTAAGAAAATAAATGAAAAGTATGGATTTGATTTTGTATCAGTTGAAATAAAAGAGCAATATAGAAACATGAAAGAAAAGGTTGAGCCTGTAAAATATATTGTAGATATAGCTTTCGAAGCTATGGAGTCAGTAGGAATAAAGCCATTAGTTAGACCTATAAGAGGTGGTACTGATGGAGCAAGACTTTCATTCATGGGACTTCCAACACCAAATTTATTTACTGGTGGACATAATTTCCACGGTAGATTTGAGTATATCCCAACTTTTGCTATGGAAAAGGCAGTTGAAGTTATTGTTAAGATAGCAGAAATATACTCAACAAGAGAAAAATAGAAGTATTATACGTAACAAAAGTTTAGAGCACTAAATACCGGTGTGTTTGATAGAGGTATACTGCTTGAAAGCCCTCATTTCGGGAATAAGCTTTCTGCGCAGTACACCTCTGCCTACATACACAGGCTGCCAAATCTAATTTTTAAGGCCCCTTTGTGTTGCAGCATACTTATATGTTGTAATGCTTTTATTTTAAGGAAGCAAAAGCTTTGAGTTAGTATTAGTATGCCTGTATTTTCCTAAGTATTCTTCATAGTTCCAACTCTTGTGAAATTTGGCGGCACTCCTGTATCCGGATTTGAACAGTTTTAGGCTTTGACTTTTGGATAAATAAAAGTCTGTAGGGTTAACGCCAAGAGTAGGAATAAGTACAGTTCTAATTAGATTTTCCTCTTTCAACCACTCTCTATTCTTTTCAGCAGACATAGTACCTGCAATATCAAATAAAAAGGAGATAGGATCTTTCTTTCCCTGTTTAGTGTTACTTATCTCAGTGCTATCGAATTTAAAGCCAATTGTCGGCCAGCGAGGAGTTCCTTTAACATCAAATATGCTTATTGGAAAGTTGCAGCAAACAGCACCATCAACTATATAGCTTAAGCCATCTGCATGTAAGAATTCAACAGGTTTAAAGTAAAAGGGAATGCTTATGCTCATTCTTACAGCTTTTGCTATTGAAAACTTCATAGGATCTATTCCGTAGTCTGGTAAGTTATCTGGAAGTATCAGAGTTTTTCGTTTAGTTATATCTGAAGCTACTATCTTAAGTCTACATTCTCCATTAGTAGTAACATCCTTAAATTTTCTTATACCTTTCTTTTTTAAAAGTTTATGAATCCATTCTTCAACATAGTCTCCAGAGTAAATTCCCTTTTCCACTAAAAAACCAAGGGCTTTTCCTAGTAAAGGAACACGTTGAAGGCCATTTTTATCCAAAAAGTCTCTAAAATCCATTTCCGATAATATTTTATTCATTTCCTTAGCGGTGTAACCTGCAGCTAGAAGGGCTGCGACTACAGCACCAACAGAGGTACCTGCAACTCTTTGCCAGTGATATCCTTGGGTTTCCATGTAATTTAAAGCACCAATAATTCCAATTCCTCTCATACCTCCGCCTTCAAAAACTGCATCAGCTTTCAAAATTAATCACCTTCTTTTATTTTACAGTATATATATATATTATTACTGGTTGTTAAGAAAGGTTATATCAAATCTGAAAAAATATTTATTAAATGGAAAGCATTTTTCATATACAAAAAAAACTCATTATGATATATTAGAGTAACATTTTTATAGGAATAGAAATATACTGTGAGTATAAAATAGTATAGAATTCATTTGATGAAATACCAATTGACAATTACAAGATATGGTGGTAATATTTTACAGTATCGACAAATTTATAAAGAAAGGTAGGGATTATTTATGAATAAAAACAAAGGTTTTCAAATTCCAATGGATGTTATTGAAGAATGTTTAAAAGAGTGTTTGGACAATACTGGTAATGAAAATGGAAAAGAAAAAACAAGTTCTGTTAGCAGTAGGTAACTAGAACCTGTTCATTACAATTTTTTGCATTTCTATATAAGACTAATAAAATGAATACTTCTTTTCTAATTTTCTAAACATCAGCACTAATAATGAGGTGATCAAAAGATATACAACGGCAGCTATTATAAATGGTGTTATAGTAAAATCTCTTGTAACCACTTCTTTAGCAGCCCTGAGCAAATCACCGATACCTATAGCTGCAACTAGTGCCGTATCCTTTATAAGGTTTATGGCTTCATTACAGACAGGAGGAATAACATTCCTTGCTGCCTGGGGAAGTATTATTCTTATCATAGTTTGACGATAGTTCATTCCGAGAGCTTTGGCTGCCTCAAATTGACCTCTATCAACTGATTCAATACCAGCTCTAAAGGTTTCAGCTAAGTATGCTGCATAGTTTACAGTAAAAGCTATGCTAGCGGCAGTTAATGGTGTTAATCTTATGCCTACTACAGGAAGACCAAAGTATGTGAAGAAAAGTTGAAGAAGTAAAGGGGTACCCCTAAAAGCCCATGTATATAAGCTTAAAACTGCCTTCAATGGTTTAATTTTTGAATTTTTCCCTAAGGCTACAAGAATGCCTAGGGGTACTGAACAAACTGCTACTATTATAAATAACTCTAAGGTTATTATGCTCCCTTTTAGTATAAATCCTGTAATATCCATAAGATTAGCCATTAAAACCACTTCCTAACTAGTTATTTTGTAATTATATCTTTTCCAAACCATTTTTGAGATATTTTATCTGCTGTTCCGTCAGCCTTCATAGCATCTAGAGTTTTATCAAGTTCTTCTTTAAAGCTATTATCGCTCTTTCTTATACCTACTCCATAATCTTCTTTTCCGAAATCTTCATCAAGAACCTTGTACAAGCCAGGTTTTTTAGATATGTAGTATCTTCCTACTACTTCGTCAACAATTACTGCATCTACACGGCCTTGATTTAAATCCATTAAAGCCTCTGTATTATTTGAATATTTTCTAGTATCCTTTAATGCACTTGAAGTTTCCTTATCAGCTGTTAAAGCAGTTTCACTGCTGCTTCCTAGTTGAATACCAACTATCTTACCAGATAAATCTTTTTTACCTTTTATAGTAGAATCACTTTTTACAACAATAATTTGTTTGTTTTGAAGATATACATTTGAAAAAGCTATCTGTTCTTTTCTTTTGTCTGTTATAGTTAAACCATTCCAAATTACATCTATGTCCTTATTATTTAAGCTAAGTAGAACACCATCCCATTGAACAGGTTTAAATACAGCCTTTACACCCATTCTCTTTGCAACTTCCTTTGCTAAATCAATATCAAAGCCAACAATTTCTCCTTTATCGTCTTTAAATCCCATTGGTGGAAAGCTGTCATCAAGCCCAACAACAAATTCTCCTTTTTCTTTAATCTCTTTTAAGGAATTATCTTGAGCTTGGCTACCATTAGCTTGTTTACTATTGCCACATCCTGAAAGTATAAGACCTATGGAAAGTACTGCTATAGTTAAAATTGATAATTTTTTTTTCATTTTTGAATCCCCGCCTTTTTAATTATTTAATTACAATACCTATTATACTTTAGCGTATTAAATTTGTAAAGTAATAAAATGAAATTTTATAAGATTTTAATTATAAGTTTAAAAAATTATATTATTATCCGATTTTATGTAGTTATATAGATTAAAATTTTGTGAGTTAGGAGGGGCAATTTGAAGGTACAGGTTTCAGATACTCAATTATTTGAAAAGGAAATAGTTCGCAGTTTTAAAGGATTCTTATGGATAAAACTACGAACTATTTCTTTATTATGAGAAAAATGAAGACAAATTTATAATTTTAATGACCTTGCCGCAGCTTTAATATCTTCTTTTCCTAGCACTGCCGATATAATAGAGATTCCATTTACTCCAGTAGCTAAAACTTCCCTGAAGTTACTTTCATTTATGCCGCCAATAGCTACAGCAGGTATATTGATATTCTGGTAAATATCTTTTAGAGTCTCTATTCCTAGCGGTACATCTATGTCTTTTTTTGTTCCAGTGTAGAATATGGCACCAATACCTAAATAGTCTGCTCCATCTCTTTCTGCTTCTAAAGCTTCCTCTAAAGTTCCTGCGGAAATGCCTATAATCCTATTTTTACCTAATATTTTTCTAGCAATTTTTAGAGGCATATCATCTTGACCAAGATGAACTCCATCTGCATTTATAGCCTGCGCAATGTCTATTCTGTCGTTTATTATAAGTGGAATCTTATAGTGGTCTGTTACTTCTTTTACTTCTAAAGCAACCTTAAAAAATTCTCTTGTGGAAATGTTTTTTTCTCTAACTTGAACCATGGTGACACCGCCAAGTATTGAATCTTCTACTACAGTTTTTAAACTTCTGCCCTTTAGAAAACTTCTATCAGTTATAAGATATAAGCTATAGTCTATTTCCATGTTATTCTACCTTCTTCCATAAGTTTTTCTTCTGTTAACGTATAAATACAGTCAATTAGTTTTACTCTAAAGCTTCCAGGAGCCTTAGCTATTTCATGAGCTTCTTCTCCTGCTAAATTCATCGAAAGAATTGCTGTTACAGTGGATATAAATTTATCTTCAGATACGGCAGCTGTGCCTCCGCAAAGAGCTCCAACCATACATCCAGCACCAGTTACTTTGGTTAACATTTCGGTGCCATTTTCAATAATTGCACTGCGAATACCGTCAGTTATGTAATCCTTTTTTCCAGTAGCTGCAACTACACAATTATATTTTTGTGCTAGTGCAATGCAGGCATCTAAGGCATCGTCACCATTATCTAAGGAATCAACACCGCGAACTTCAGAGGATTTTCCAGCTAAAAATTTTATTTCTCCAATATTACCTTTAATAACATCAACTCTTCCAAGCTCTAAAATTCTATTTATTACAGAAAGTTTTCTTGGAATAGCTGCACAAGCCACAGGATCTAATACAACAGGAACATTATTCATTTTTGCAGATATACTAGAGAGCACCGCTGCTTCTTCCTGTTCCTTAGTCAAAGTTCCAACATTTAAGTATAAAGCAGATGAAATTTTAGTAAAATCAAAAACCTCATCATAGGCTTCACACATAGCAGGTGAAGCTCCATAAGCTAAAAGTACGTTGGCACAATCATTTATTGTTACGTAGTTAGTTATACATTGAACAAGCGGAACCTTGCTTCTAAGTTCAGTGAAGGTATTACATACTTCTTTAATATAAGTGTGTTCAAAGTTATTGCTCATTTTCATTCCCCCAAAATATTTATATTTTATTCATAAGAAATCTTTGCTTTTTTATAAACTTCTATAAAATGACCTACAGGACCAACACCATGTCCTATAGAAAAAGAATTTTCTATAGCCCTAGTTATATATTCTTTGGATAGGGAAACTGCTTCTTCTACAGAGTTCCCTTTAGCTAGGTAAGATGCTATAGCTGAGGACAAGGTACAGCCTGTACCATGAGTGTTTTGAGTTTCTATTCTATGACCTTCAAGGGTTATAAATTTATCTCCAGAAAGAAGTATATCGTTGGCATCATTGCATCTATGGCCACCTTTTATTAATACATTTTTTGCTCCAAGTTCCTTTATTTTTAATGCTGCAGTCTTCATCTCTTCAGCATTTTGTATTTTCATTCCAGTTAGCACTTCTGCCTCAGGAATATTTGGTGTTACCACCTCTGCAATGTATATAAGATTCTTTATGGCTGATTCTGCCTCAGGTTTTAATAAAAAATAACCACTTTTAGATACCATAACTGGATCTAATACAATATTTTTAGCATTGTATTTTTTTAGTAAGTCTTTAATTATTTCTATAGTTTTGCTATTGGATACCATACCAATTTTTACAGCATCTACAGTTATGTCTTCAAAGATAGATTTTATTTGAGCTTCCACAAGCTCCTCTGTAACCTCCATGACATTTTGAACCCCTATTGTATTTTGTGCGGTTATTGCAGTAACTACACTCATTCCGTAAACACCTAGGGAACTCATAGTTTTTAAATCAGCCTGAATACCTGCGCCTCCACAACTATCTGAGCCGGCAATTGTTAATACTTTTTTCATTTTAAACACCTCTGCTTTGCCGTGGGAGAGTTAGCTAATTGGACTAAAATTGCTTTGAACCGGATATAGGTAAAAAGTAGGAAGGGTAAAAGACAGGCTTTTGTATAAATTTAAAATAAAAAAGTGTATTGCGGAAAAGCAATACACTTATAGTAACAAAGTGATATAATACGACTTGCTTCCCTACGCCAGTGTTAACCGGATCAGGTTCAAAGGGTTAGAAAAAACTCTTCTCAGCCTTATGGCACCCCCACAAAAATTTATTTAATTGTTCTACTATTACTTTAACATACTTATCCAAAACTGCAACAGTTAAAATAGCCTGTTATACATAAATAGTTTAGCTTATTTTCAGTACTTCTTAAAAAAGCTGAGTTTCTTATACTAATGAAGCCACTTTTATTATAAAATAGAGGAAAGGTGGTACTTAACTTATTTCAATAATATTAATACAATATTATTAAGAAAAGTAAATAAGGTGTATGGAGGAATGAAAATGAAGATTGGAGTTATTATGGGAGGAGTATCCTCAGAAAGAGAAGTATCTTTAAACTCAGGGAAAGAAATAGTTAAATACTTTAATAAGGATAAATATGAGGTTGTTCCTATAGTTATAGATAAAAAAGATGATGTAATGGAAAAAGCTAAAGATATAGATTTTGCATTTATTGCTCTTCATGGAAAATTTGGTGAAGACGGAACAATACAAGCTGTACTGGAAACAATGGACATTCCATACTCAGGCTGTGGACCACTTACCAGCGGAATATGTATGGATAAGGATATAACTAAAAGAATACTAAGACAGTCAGGAATAAATACTGCTGATTGGTTATGCGTTAGAAGTGTAGATGAGATAGACTATGATTATATAGATAAGATGGGATACCCAGTGTTCGTAAAGCCAAATAGTGGTGGTTCTAGTGTAGCTACAAACTTGATTAAGAAAAAAGAAGATATAGAAAGTGCAGTAAGCTTAGCATTAGATTACGATAAGGAAGTTATGATTGAAAAGTATATAAAAGGCGATGAAATAACTTGCTGTATGTTAGACGGAAAAATGATAGCTATAATAGCTATTAAACCTAAAGCTGAATTCTTTGACTATACAGCAAAATATGCTGATGGAGGCTCAGATGAAATAGTAGTACAATTTGAAGAAGGCTTACAAAAGAAAATTGAAGAAATGGCATTAGAATGCTGGAAGGTTCTAAAATGCAGTGTATACGTAAGAGTAGATATGATAATAAAGGAAGGCGTACCTTATTTACTTGAGTTAAATACTTTACCTGGAATGACAAAGAATAGTCTATTCCCTAAAGGGGCAAAAGCTGTAAATATGTCTTACAGTGATTTATTAGATAAAGTAACAGAATTATCCTTGAAAGAAGTAAGATAGATTTGTAAAGGTGAAACTTAGGTCCGGTGGGGAAGAACCTTCACCGGATTCTGTTTACATCAAAAATGTCAAAGATATAAAAATTATTTGAAAAGATAAAATTTCAATAATTTTTATTGACAGTGTAAACTTACATTGATATAATTAAACACATAAATTAAATAAAGAACTTGAACTTATCAAGAGAGGTGGAGGGACTGGCCCTATGAAGCCCAGCAACCAGTATTGTTGTTTAAACAATAATACAATGGTGCTAATTCCTACAGCGTAAGCTGGAAGATGAGAGGATATCGTTGAGATTTTAAGCTCGAGGTTTTCCTCGGGCTTTAATTTTTGTGTATCTGCTATTTTCCTAGAAGGTATCTTCTGAGGAAATGTAGTACTAAAGGCTTAATTTTAAAATTCAATATTGGGCAACTATCTTAGGCACAACCAAAGTAGATCTTGGATATTACATACAAATTTCACTTTAATAATGTGAAATTTTACAAAGTTGAAGTTTTAATAGTTTACCATTGTAAAATAAAAACGTTACGGAGTATGCTTAGATAATTAGGAAGGAGAAATTAGATGATTGAAATTAAAGATGTAAATAAAAGTTTTTCTAATACAAAAGTTTTAAAAGAGGTAAGTCTAGATATAAAAAGGGGTGAAATTGTAGGAATAGTTGGACATAGTGGTGCTGGAAAGTCAACTCTTTTAAGATGTCTAAACGGGCTTGAAAGCTATGATAGTGGCAGCATAAGAGTTATGAGTAAAGAAATAGAAGAGCTAAGTGAAAGGGAATTAAGGAGCTTTAGAAAGGGGCTTGGTATGATATTTCAAAGCTTTAATCTCTTAAATAGAAAAAATGTATATGAAAATGTAGCTCTTCCACTAGAGGTATGGAACTATAGCAAAGTTGAAATAAATGCAAGAGTTACAAATTTGCTAGAACTTGTAGGCCTTAAGGATAAAATGAACAGCATGCCAAGAGATCTAAGTGGAGGACAAAAGCAAAGAGTAGCTATAGCCAGAGCTCTTGCCCTTCAACCAGAAATTTTATTATGTGATGAGGCAACTTCAGCACTAGATCCAAATACAACAAAATCTATACTTAATTTAATTAAAGAGATAAATGAAAAACTAAACATAACAGTTGTTATTGTTACCCATCAGATGGAGGTAGTAAAACAGATATGCTCAAAAGTAGCCATTATGGATAAGGGGGAAATAAAAAGCTTAGGTGATGCAGAGGAGTTATTTTTAAAGCCAGACAAGCATCTGGAAAAGCTGCTTGGAGAGGAGGAGCTGTTGCCTGAGGAGGGAGTCAACATAAGATTATTCTTTCCGAAAGAACAAAGTCAGCAGGCGATTATAACATCTATGGCAAGAGAACTTAATATAGACTTTTCAATAGTTTGGGGGAAGCTGGAAAAATTCAGGGATAACGTATTAGGAAGTCTTGTTATAAATACTACAGAAGATAACAAGACAAATATTTGCCAGTTTTTAAATTCAAAATCTATAGCTTGGGAGGTGATTGATAATGCTTAGAGAGGTTCTAATGACTGCCTTAGGGCAAACTTTATACATGGTTATGGTTTCTACCATCTTAGCAGTTGCTATAGGATTTATACCTGCAATTATACTTGTTATTACAAGTGAAAAGGGGTTAAAACCAAATAAGGTTGTTTATAAAGGCTTGGATTTTATAATAAATATCCTAAGATCCTTCCCCTTTATAATACTGATGATAGCTATATTCCCATTTACCAAGTTAGTAGTTGGAAAAACCATAGGAACAACAGCAGCTATTGTACCCTTAACTATAGCAGCTGCACCTTTTGCAGCAAGAATAATAGAATCAGCTATGAAAGAAGTAGATCCAGGAGTAATTGAAGCTGCAAGGTCTTTTGGAGCAAGTAATTGGCAGATAATTTTTAAAGTTATTCTTAAAGAGGCCATTCCATCAATAATACTGGGAGTTACTTTGACAGTTATTAGCGTAGTTGGATATTCCGCTATGGCTGGTGCCATCGGTGGTGGTGGACTAGGAGATGTAGCTATTAAATATGGATACTATAGATTCCAAACAGATGTGATGATTTATACCGTTGTTATCCTCATTGTAATTGTGCAGCTTTTCCAGAGCATGGGGGATTTTATCTATAAGAAGCTTAGTAAATAGTTATAAATTATATTTTAATATAATTAATAAAAATTAGGAGGAATTTAATATGAAAAAAGGAAAGATTTTATCGATAGTTTTATCAGGAATACTTGTTTTGGGTTTATCAGGATGCGGAGCAAAACAGACAGCAACGACTGCTTCAAATAGCGATGATAAGAAGGTAATAAAGATAGGGGCAACACCTGTACCCCATAAGGAGATACTAGAGCAAGTAAAACCAATACTTCAAAAGGAAGGATATGACCTTCAAATAGTTGAATTCACAGATTACGTAACACCAAATACATCATTGGATGAAGGAGAATTAGATGCAAACTTCTTTCAGCACGTTCCATATTTAAGTAAATTTAATGAAGAAAAAAAGACCAAGCTAGACTATACAGCTAAAGTGCACATAGAGCCAATGGGTGTGTATTCAAAGAAGATTACAAAACTAGATCAAATTAAAGAGGGAGCAGAAATTGCTATTCCAAACGACCCTACTAATGGAGCAAGAGCTTTAAGGCTATTGGAGAAAGAAGGACTTATAAAGTTAAAGGCCGGAGAACTTATATCCAAACAGGATATTACTGAAAATAAGAAGAATATAAAAGTTACTGAAATGGAAGCACCTCAACTTCCAAGAGTACTGGGAGATGTAGAGGCAGCTGTTATAAACACCAACTATGCTATAGAAGCTGGATTAAATCCATTAAAAGATGCAATAGCTATAGAATCTAAAGATTCACCTTATGCAAATGTACTTGCTGTTAAGCAAGATGACAAAAACAAGCCATATATCCAGGCTTTATCTAAGGCACTTAATTCTCCAGAGGTTAAGAAATTTATTGAAGAAAAATACAAGGGCAGCATAATACCAGCATTTTAAACAAAATAAATGTAAAAGCACTATGGAATTTATCAAGATTTCATAGTGTTTTTATATTGGATTAATTTACAAACAATTGCGAAAATATGAGATATATGTAAAATTTTATAAAGTTATTGACTAAATTAGACGAAAAATGAAATGTATGTAATTTGAATGTAATTTATTTAAGCAAATTGTCCAGTTAATATTTAATATTTGCAGAATTATGGAGGTTATCATGGATATTATTTCAGTTATAGGAAGTGCCCTTGCGGTGCTATTTGTACTTTTTGGTATATTAACAGGAGGGTCTATTCTTACTTTTATAGATATACCATCTATATTTATAGTCTTCGGAGGCACAATTGGTTCTCTTCTACTAAGTAGTAAGAAAGAGAATGTAAAACAGCTTTTTAAGCTATTTTCTTTGGTGTTTAGGGAGAAAAGTACAAACTCTTTAGTGGTTATAGAAATGCTAGCAAGGTGGTCTATGAAGGCAAGGAAAGAAGGACTTATGGGTTTAGAGCAGATAGCGGAAGAAGTAAGTGATCCATTTATAAAAAAGGGATTGATGATGGTGGTAGATGGAATTGAGCCACAGGTTGTAAGAACGGTTCTAGGACTCAAGATGAGGGGAATTAATGAAAGACATAAAAATAATAGAAGTTTATTGGATACTGGAGCAGCTTTAGCTCCTGCCTTTGGAATGATTGGTACTTTAATAGGACTGATTAATATGTTAAAAACTTTATCTGATCCGTCAACTATCGGACCACAGATGGCAGTTGCACTAATTACTACATTTTACGGATCTATGCTTGCCAATATGCTTTTCATGCCTATGTCTAAAAAGTTAAAGGCAAATACTGCAGAGGAATTGTTTCAAAAAGAAATGATTGTAGAAGGACTTATAAGCATTCAATCAGGTGAAAATACTAACGTAATGAGAGAAAAACTTCTTGCATTTTTAGGTGAAGATGAAGTAGAAGTATATGGTAAGCAATACTCAATTCAAAATAATTAGGATAATACAAGGGAGAATAAAGAATGGATGACAAGTTTAAATTTAATGATGATGATGATGGCGGTGGTGGAAATGAATGGCTAGCTACCTATGGAGACTTAGTTACGTTATTGCTATGTTTTTTTATTTTATTGTACTCCATGTCCAGCGTTGATTCACACAAATTTAAAGCTATAAAAGCATCTTTAAGTGATATAGGAGTTGCGGAACAAAAAGAAAGTTTAAACCCTAGTGTTGGGGATTCTATTTCTAAAATAGATACAGCTCAGGCTACTAAAGATATGAACAATATATATAAGCAAGTGAAAAAAGTAGTCGATGAAAAAGGATTAAAAAGTCAGGTAACCATTTCTAATAGGGATGATGGAATACTTTTGCAATTTCAAGATGAGTTTCTATTTGATATTGGAAAAGCAGTTTTAAAGGATAACTCTAGAAGTTTACTTCGTCAGATAGCTAGCATTTTAAGAGAGTATAATAAACAAGTTAAAATTGAAGGTCATACAGATAACATCCCAATAAAAAATAGTGAGTATAAAAGTAACTGGGAGTTATCAACAGCAAGAGCTATAAGTGTTGTGAGATTATTCACAGATGAGTTACCTGAAGGTGAAAGATTAGATGCTAAAAAATTTGAGGTTTCTGGTTATGGGGAACATCACCCAGTTGCTTTAAATGATTCAGAAGAAGGTAGACATAAAAATCGTAGAATAGAGATATTTATAAAAAAGGATAGATCAAAATAATTTGTAAGATAAGTTTTAACATATAAAATAACTATATAAATTCTTAATGTTAGAATTTATGCAGTTATTTTCATTTCATAGAAGAACTCTCTATAGTAAAATATAGTTGAGGTGAAGGTATAGTATGTTTTTAGATATGAAACTAGACAAGGATACACCGGTTTATATTCAAATTAAAGATTATATAAAAGATATGATTTTAAGTGGTATGCTGAGGCAAAATGAAAAGCTCCCTTCTACGAGAGAACTATCCTCAATTTTAAATGTTAGTAGAAATACAGTTGTATATGCTTATGAGTTTCTTCAAGATGAGGGATTTATATATATGAAAAAGGGAACTGGTGCTTTTGTATCAGACATAAATATAAGTTTTGAGGAAGAATGGAATATAGATTGGAACACCAGGATAAATGATTACGGCAAAAATGCAGAAAGCTTAGATATTGTAAAACATGAGGTTGAATGGAAAAAAGGCATGATATCCTTCAAAAGTATAGCACCAGACGAGAGGCTTTTTGATGTGGATGAGTTTAAAAGGGCATTTTTAAATAGAGTTTCCATTGAGGGAGATAAAATATTAAATTATGGATATGCAAAAGGATATAGACCTTTAATTCAGTATTTATTGAAGTATATGAAGAATAAAGGAATACAGATAGATGGAAAGGATTTACTTATAACCAATGGCTTTACAGAGGGATTTGATTTGGTACTATCCTGTCTTACAGAAAAAGGAGATAGCATAATTTGTGAAAATCCAACCCATAATACAGCCATCAAGATTATGAGACTTCATGGGTTAAAGATTAAGGGAATAGATTTGAGTAGGGATGGTATAGATTTAAATAAATTAAAGGAAGAGTTAACAAAGGAAGAATTTAAGTTGTCTTATTTTATTCCATCTTATCATAATCCCACAGCCCTTGTAATGTCGGCAGAAAAGAGAGTAGAACTTTATAGAATACTAAAATCACATAATATACCTATAATTGAAGATGGTTTTAACGAAGAACTGAGATACTCAGGGACTCATGTATCTCCTATAGCAGCTCTCAGTGGAAAGGGAAACAGTGTAGTATATATAGGCAGTTTTTCTAAGATATTATTTCCTGGTATAAGAGTAGGGTGGATTTTAGCTGATAAAAAACTTATAGACTATCTAGAAAGTATAAAGAGAAGCAGAAACATCCACACTTCTTTTTTGGATCAGGCAATTTTCTGTGAATATCTTCAAGGTGGTAATTTTGAAAAGTATATTAAAAAGGCAAGAAAGGTTTATAAGGAAAAATATGAGTTTGCGTTAGAGTGTGCTAAAAAATACATTCCCTGTAAAGAGATAATGGGGGAAGGTGGCCTTCATATTTTTATAAAGTTAGAAGGGGTGGAAGCGAGAAAGGTTTTAGAAAAGTGTTGTGAAAGAGGAGTGATTTTTACTCCAGGAGATATTTTTTATATAGACGGCAGAGGGGATGATACCTTAAGGCTTGGCTTCTCTAGAGTAGATATGGAGGAAATAGAAAAAGGATTTAAGATTATTGGAGAGGTAGTTAAGTTATTAAGAATCTAGAAGGTGCTTTCACTTGCAAAGTTAAAAAATAACTTATAGAAAAAATCATATAAAAGTTATAATAATATATTGACTATTTTAAATTTACGTATTATAATACAGATATCGTAGTAAAATACTAAGAATTGCAATGATAGGAAGAGTAAGTTACAGGAAGTTCTCAGAGAGAAATCCCCTAGGGTGTGAGGGATTTTGGACAGAGGGTAATGGAAGTGCATCCTTGAGCACTGAATCGAAGTTTAGTAGACTTCAGCGGGTACGCCCGTTAAAGCGTTGAGGTATGACTGTACCGAAAGAATGAGTTGTTATGTGTTTCGTAGATGTATTTGCACATAATAAACAGAGTGGAACCGCGGAAGTATACTTCTGCCTCTGTAATAGAGGCAGGGGTTTTTTGTTTTATAAAGAAAAACTTGAATTAGATGGGGTTAAACTATACTATATCATTCAAATGTGTATATGTTGTGATTTGTATAATCTTACATAGAATTATAGTGTTGTTGCTTCAACGCTGTACAATTGCGAAACTTTAAGAAATTAATATGTTAAAGTGAAAAAGTTGAAAATGTCTATATTCCAGATTAAAGGGTAGTAAAATATAGATTCCACTAGATATATGCACTATATGTAAATATAAACATGACAAGGGGCTAGAACCTTGTACAGAAGAAAAAAGAGGTGATTAAATTTATGAGTATAAATTGGCAATTTATTGTTGATAATTTACCTTTATATCAAAAAGCTGCTGTACTTACTTTAAGGCTTGCATTTTGGGGAATACTAGCTTCCATAATACTTGGTCTTATATGCAGCGTAGTACAGTATTACAAAATAAAAGGCTTACAGACACTAGTACAAGCTTATATTGAACTTTCTCGTAATACTCCACTTTTGATACAGTTATTCTTTTTATACTATGGATTTACTAAGTTAGGTATAAAAATAAGTGAAAATACTTGTGCTATAATCGGCCTATCCTTTTTAGGAGGAAGTTATATGTCCGAAGCCTTTAGAAGTGGTATTGAAGCTGTTGGCAAAATTCAAATCGAGTCTGGTCTAAGTCTTGGACTTTCTAAGTTTCAACTGGCTAGATATGTAATACTGCCTCAGGCATTTTCAGTAAGCATACCATCTTTAAGTGCTAATTGCATTTTTTTACTAAAAGAAACTTCCATTTTAGGTGCAATATCAATTTTAGATTTAATGAATGTAACAAAAGACTTAATAGGAATGTATTATCAAACCTTTGAATCTTTACTAATGCTAGTAGTTTCCTATTTGATTATAATTTTACCTTTATCACTCCTTCTTACTTGGATAGAAAGGAAGGTGCGTTATGCAGAATTTGGGCATTAAGGTGATTTTTGATGGAATGAATATTCAACGTTTATTATTTGATGGTTTATTGGTCACTATTGGAATTGCCTTTATATCAATTTTTATAGGATCTTTACTTGGTATAGTATTCGGCATTATTAGAACATCAAAATCAAAAGTTGTAGGTGTTATAAGTCGTATATATCTTGAATTATTTAGAATAATACCAGTTCTTGTTTGGCTGTTTATTGTGTACTTTGGAGCTACTACTGCATTGAACATACAGTTAAGTGGTGAAGCCGCCTCTATCATAGTATTTAGTCTTTGGGGGGCAGCAGAGATGGGGGACATTGTAAGAGGTGCCCTAGAATCTTTACCGAAACACCAGATCGAGTCAGGAAAGGCTATTGGACTTAACTTTTGGGGACTTTACAGGTATATTCTTATACCACAGGCTATAAGAAGAATGCTTCCAGGTGCCATAAATCTAGCTACAAGAATGGTTAAGACTACATCATTAGTAGTTTTGATAGGAGTTATAGATGTTGTAAAGATAGGCCAGCAGATTATAGAGCTTTCTCGCTTAGAAGTACCTGCAGCATCTTTCTGGGTTTACGGAGTTATATTCATACTATACTTTATAATTTGTTATCCTTTATCAAGGCTATCAAAGACATTAGAAGCTAAATGGAACAGTTAAGGAGGCAGTGTAATTTATATGAAAAATAATGAGGTATTACTTGAAATAAAGAATTTACATAAAGAATATGCACAAAAGGAGATATTAAGAGGTATTGATCTTAATATACATAAAGGCGAAGTTGTAGTTGTTTTAGGACCATCAGGTTGTGGCAAAAGCACTCTGCTTAGATGTCTTAACGGCCTTGAAAGTATTCAAGGAGGCAGTATTGAATTTTCCGGGAAAAGTCTTACGGATAAAAATGTTAATTGGCAAGAAGTTCGTCAAAAAATTGGAATGGTATTTCAAAGCTATGACCTTTTTCCTCATATGACTGTTATTCAAAACATACTTTTAGGGCCAATGAAAGTTCAGAAAAGGCCTATGGATGAGATAATGACACAAGCAGAAAAACTGTTAGAAAGAGTTGGTTTACTTGACCGTAAGAATTCTTATCCAAGGGAACTTTCTGGTGGGCAAAAGCAAAGAATAGCAATAGTAAGAGCCCTATGTATGAATCCTGAAATAATGCTCTTTGATGAAGTAACAGCATCTCTTGATCCAGAGATGGTAAGAGAAGTTTTAGAGGTTATGCTAGACCTTGCAAAACAAGGAATGACAATGATAATTGTAACTCATGAGATGAGTTTTGCACAGGCTGTTGCTGACAAAATAGTCTTTATTGATGGAGGCAAGATATGTGAAATATCTGAACCGCAAGAGTTTTTTACTAATCCAAAAACAGAGCGTGCTAAACAATTTTTAAATGTATTTCAATATTAAATTTTACAAAGGAAAGGAAGATTATAATGAAAAATGTAAAAAAAATCTTAACAACATTATTAGCGGCTACATTTATAGTAGGAGGTTTAGTAGGCTGTAGTGCTTCAAAGACAGCTTCAACGGAAAACAAAAAGGAAACAACAGGTAGTTCTATTGAGGAAATAAAGAAAAGAGGTACTATTAAAATTGGTGTATTTAGCGACAAGCCGCCTTTTGGTTATGTAGATTCAAATGGTAAAAGTCAGGGATTTGACGTTCATATTGCTAGAAGATTTGCAAAGGATCTTTTAGGAGACGAGTCAAAGGTTGAATTTGTACTAGTTGATGCAGCAAGCAGGGTTGCATACCTACAATCTAAAAAAGTAGATATAATTATGGCAAACTTTACTGTTACAGATGAGAGAAAGCAAAAGGTTGATTTTGCAAATCCTTATATGAAGGTTTCTCTTGGAGTAGTATCACCAGATAGCGCTAAAATTACATCTGTTGATCAATTAAAGGGGAAAAAGATAATTGTTGCAAAAGGAACAACTGCTGAAACTTATCTTACAAAAAATATGCCAGAGGTAGAATTAGTTAAATATGATCAATACTCAGAAATATTTGAAGCTTTAAAGGACAAACGTGGCGATGCTATAGCTAATGATAATACGGAAGTACTTGCATGGGCACAAAAGAACCCTGGATTTAGTGTTGGAGTACCAAAATTCGGAGGAGAAGATACAATAGCACCTGCTGTTGCTAAGGGAAACAAAGAACTTCTTGAGTGGATTAATAAGGAACTTGAAACTCTAGGTAAAGAGAATTTTGTACACAAAGCTTATGATGAAACATTAAAAAACACATATGGAGAAGCTAGTAAAGAGGACATTGTAATTGAAGGTGGAAAATTGCAATAGTTAATTTACAAATTTATTGACAAAGCCAATTATTAGGTATACAATAATTTAAAATTAATAGTTTTAATGTTATACCTAATACTCTTATCAAGAGTGGTGGAGGGACTGGCCCTATGAAACCCGACAACCGGCATTTAAATTTGAATGTATCGGTGTCAATTCCTGCAGGATATAGTATCCTGGCAGATAAGAAAAATGGTTATTTTAAGGTTAGATATATTCTGTCTTAAAATCAAAGGCTGTTTTTCTTGTTTTAAAGAAAAGCAGCCTTTAGTTTTTATGTTTATGTAAGTATCAACTTATATATTTAAACTAAATGTTTGTATAGGGGGGAGGATATGGTGTTATAACCTGTTTTACGTATATAACTGTAGTTATTAGACTTTATTAAAGTAAAACTTTAGTAATGCAAAACTATAAATTAACAAATTAAAGAAGGAGAAAGAGCATGATACAAATAACAGATAAAATTTTAAAAAGTATAGATGAATTTAAAGAAAGTGCTGAACTATGCGATAGAGATGAGTTAGATGTCTCTGAATACAGAAAACGAATTGTTGCAATGGGGGTTTACAAGCAAAGAGTTAAAGGTACCTATATGGTAAGGTTGAGAGCTACTGGAGGAGTTATAGAACTAAATCAGCTGAAGTCCATAAGTGAGGCATCTAAAAGATATGGATATAGAAGAATGCATTTTACAACTAGACAAGACATACAATTTCAAGCACTGCCGATAGACAGCATATATAGCATTATGAAGGAAGTGATAAAGGTTGGTATAACTACAAAGGGGGCCTGTGGGGATACAGTGAGAAATGTAGGATGTTCTCCACTGTCTGGGGTATCTATAGATGAGGTCTTTGATGTAACGCCTTATGTAAAGGGAGTTATAAACCACCTTATGAAAGATCCAACTGCCCTGCAGCTTCCAAGAAAGTACAAGATAGCTTTCTCAAATACTCCAGAAGACACTGGAAATGCTACAATGGCTGATTTAGGCTTTATAGCAAAGATAAATAATGGTGTAAAGGGTTTTGAAGTATATGGAGGAGGTGGCTTTGGGGGAAGACCTAGAATGTCATTAAAACTTGCAGACTTCATAGAAGATAAGGATGTTTTATACTATGCACAGGCTATGAAAGAAGTCTTTGAGAAAGAAGGAGATAGGACAAATAGGCATCAAGCTAGGATAAGATACATTGTGCATAGATTAGGGGAAGAAAACTTCCTTCAGTTATTTAACTCACAGCTTCAAAAGGTTAAAGAGGAGATAGATTTAGATTTTAAAATAGATGAAAAGGACATAAGAATTGACCAAGAGCCTATACAGACAGTTGAAGAAGTAAGAAGAACTATGGAAAGTAATCAGCAATATAAAAACATATTATTTGCACAGAAGCAGCTTGGGTACTATTCAGTATATATTCATCCACAGGGTGGCAATATAGCAGCAGAAGATTTAGACAGAATCCTTCAATTCTTAGATACTTTAGTATACAGAGTATCTATAAGACTAACAACAACACAAGGCTTTGTTATAAGAGACTTAAAAGAGAAGGATGCAATGGAGCTAATAAACTTGACTTTAAATATCTCATCAGGACACAACATAGATAACTCGGTTTCCTGTATAGGACATGCTACTTGTTCCTTAGGTCTTTGTCTTTCACAAAATCTCCTTGAGGCTATAAGAGACATATTTAGTGGGGTAGATGAAAGAATAAAAAGTGCACTTCCAAAGTTATTTATATCAGGATGTCCTAATTCCTGTGGTCAACATCAGCAGGGAATGATTGGACTTAGTGGGAGAGGAAAGCGTACTGAAGATGGACTTGTTCCAGCCTATGCAGTGTCCTTTGGAGGAAAGCTTGGAGCAGGCATTGCAAAGATAGGTGAAGTTTATGGAGACATTCCAGCTAAGAAGATACCAGCATTTCTTTTAGAATTAGCAGCACTAAAAGCAGATTTAAGCTTTGAGGATTTTGAAGAGTTTTTAGAGAATAAGTCACAGGAAATAAAAGAATTAATAGACAAGCACTCAAGTTTGGAGAGTTTTAATGAAAATCCTGATTTGTATTATGACTTTGGTGCAGATGAAAAGTTTGGTGTTAAAAAATAAGTGTTGCAAATAGTTGTATAAATGTTTAGGAGGGGGAAAGTTTGAGTCTAAGAATTGAGGCTGTAAGTAAGAAATATAAAAGAGCTAATAAGGAGTTTGAAATACTAAGAAATATAGATTTAACTGTAAATGATGGAGAATTTGTGTGTATTTTAGGACCATCAGGATGTGGAAAGTCAACACTTCTAAATATAATAGCTGGTTTTGAAAAAGTTACAGAAGGAAAAGTACTTCTTGATGGAAAAGAGGTAAACTCTCCAGGGCCAGATAGAGCAGTTGTATTTCAAGAACATGCACTTTTTCCTTGGCTAAAGGTTATAGATAACGTGGAATTTGGAATGAAGGTTGCAGGAATTCCTAAAAGTGAAAGAAGAGAAAGAGCATTAAAGTATTTAGAAATGATGCATCTTACAAAATTTAAAGATTCTTTTGTCCATGAACTTTCTGGAGGGATGAAGCAAAGAGTATCCATTGCTAGAGCACTTTGTTTAGATTCAAATATACTGCTTATGGATGAACCTTTTTCATCTCTTGATAGTCAAACTAGGGAACTACTTCAGCTAGAGGTTCAAAGAATTTGGTGGAACACAAAAAAAACAGTGGTATTTATAACTCATAGTATTGAGGAAGCTGTACTTTTAGCTGATAGAATTATTCTCATGCCAGCAAGCCTCGATTCAGAAAAGAAAGAGTTTAGAATACAACTGTCAAGACCACGACAAATAGCCAATATGGATGTAACTTATATGGTATCTAAAATCATGAAAGAGTTTAAAAAGGAGGTGGAGAAGGTTGCAAAATCAGAATATGATGAAGGGTGGAATTTGGAAAAAGATTCTATTCTATATGATGATAGTAGTAGTGTGGGAATTGGCCTATAGGTTTATTAACTTTCCTTCTCCACTAAAGGTTTTTCAAAATATTTCAAAGCTAATAGAAAGTGGCACTTTAGGCACAGCAGTTATGATAAGTTTGAGGAGACTTTTATCAGGATATATAATTTCTCTTTTTATAGGATTGCTTATAGGGTTATTCATGTTAAAACTTAAAGCTACAAGAGATAACTTTGCTAAGTTAATAGGGGCTCTTCAGACTATGCCTAATGTATGCTGGGTACCCTTTGCTGTTTTATGGTTTGGATTAAATGAAAAAGCAATTCTTTTTGTAATAATCATAGGTTCAGTTTTTGCTGTATCTATGTCTATAGAAAGTGGTATTAAAAATTTAAATCCTAATTATATTAGAGTAGCAGAAATGACGGGAGCTAAAGGCTATACCTTGTATAAGGAAGTTATTTTCCCAGCAGCTATTCCGGTTATTATATCAGGAATAAAACAAGGATGGGCTTTTGCTTGGAGGGGACTTATTGCTGGAGAAATGATAGCTTCTTCCATGAGCGGACTAGGAGAGATATTAACTCATGGAAAGAAATATAACGATATAAATGAAATTGTAGCCGTTATGGTAGTAATTATCGTAATTGGGCTTTTAATAGATAGAATTGTATTTGAAAATATTGAATCCTCTATAAGACGAAAATTTGGACTGGGAAAAGCTTAGGCATAAACAAATTTAAAGTTGTGCTTACCTGCCAGGATATATTGTGAATAGGTGAAACTTTAGTTTGTTTATCTATGAAAATGTTCTATAAATGATTATGTAAAAAGGAGTGGCCTATGAAAAAAGAAGTAAAAGTAAAACAGCTACAAACGGATATTTTAATTATCGGTGGAGGTACTGCAGGCTGCTACGCTGCCTTGACTATAGCAGAACATTCCAATGCTTCAGTACTAATTCTTGAAAAAGCCAATATTAAAAGAAGTGGCTGTCTAGCAGCTGGAGTCAATGCAATTAATGCTTATATTGTAAAGGGTAGAACACCGGAAGACTATGTAGATTATGCAAAGAAGGATGCAGATAATATTGTAAGAGAAGATCTGCTTCTTACAATGTGCCAGGGCTTAAATAGAGTGACTAAAAAACTTGAGGATTTAGGACTTGTTATTTTAAAAGATGAAAATGGAGAGTACTTAGCCAGAGGAAATCGAAACATAAAAATTAATGGAGAGAATATAAAGCCTATTTTAGCAAGTGCAGTGAAAAAGCTACCTAATGTAACGGTTATGAATCAGGTCAACGTCATTGATTATATTGTAAAAAACAATCAGATACTAGGAGCCTTTGCAGTCGGGGTGGAAGAGAAGACTCTTTATGAAATTAGGGCAAAAAAAGTAATATGTTCTACTGGTGGTGCAGCAGGATTGTATAAGCCTAATAACCCAGGTTTTTCAAGACACAAGATGTGGTATCCGCCTTTCAATACTGGAGCAGGCTATGCTATGGGAATTCGTGCTGGTGCGGAGATGACTACCTTTGAGATGAGATTTATTGCATTAAGGTGTAAAGATACTATAGCTCCTACTGGAACTATTGCACAGGGGGTAGGAGCTAAGCAGGTTAACTCAAAAGGAGAGGTTTATGAGACTAAATATGGTCTTACTACTTCTGAAAGAGTATATGGAACGGTAAGGGAAAACCAGGAGGGTAGAGGACCTTGCTATTTAGGAACAGAAGGCATTAGTACTTCTCAGGACGAAGAATTGAAAAAAGCATACTTAAATATGGCACCAAGTCAGACTCTTAAGTGGGTAGAAGCAGGGAAGAATCCAAGTGAACAGAATGTGGAAATTGAAGGAACAGAGCCATATATAGTAGGAGGTCACACTGCAAGCGGTTATTGGGTTGATACAAAACGACAAACCACAATTAAAGGTCTTTTTGCAGCAGGTGATGTAGCAGGTGGCTGTCCACAAAAGTATGTTACAGGTGCATTGGTGGAAGGTGAAATTGCAGCAAAAGCTGCAGTAGAGGAAATAGAAAAGAATGAAATTAATACTGTTGATTTATCAAAAGCAGAGGAAGATTTACTTATAGCGTTAAAAAAAGAGGAAGTAGAAAAGACATTAAATTTTAAGAATCCTATATTCTCTACGGAAGAACTAGAGGAGGCTATGCAAAAGGTAATGGATGCCTATGCAGGGGGAATTGGCAGCAGTTATCAATTCAATGAAAAACAGCTTATACTAGCGGAGGAAAAAATTGAACAGATTACTGAACTAAGCAATAACCTACATGCAGAGGATATGCACCAGTTGATGTTTATATATGAGCTAAGAGAAAGACTAACTCTTTGCAAATCAGTGATTGCCCATTTAAGAGCGAGAAAAGAAACTAGATGGCACAGTTTTGCGGAAAATCTTGATTATCCAAAGAAAAGTGATGAATGGCTTAAATATGTCAACTCAAGGCTTGTAAATGGAAAGCTTACTACATTTTGCAGAGATTTAGTGGGAAGAGGTGAGACATATGAGCATAAAAATTAATAAAGAAAAATGTGTAGGCTGTAAAAAATGTTTATCTGTCTGCCCTGGAAGTCTTATAAAGCTAGATAGCGATGGAAAGACCTATATAAAATATCCAAAGGACTGTTGGGGATGCTGTTCTTGTGTAAAAGAATGTAACAAATCTGCAATTTACTTATATCTAGGAGCAGATATGGGGGGAAGAGGAAGCCGCCTAACTGCTGTGTCAGAAGGTGACGTTATTCATTGGAATATTGAAAAGACTGATGGAAAGCTTCACTCTATTGATGTAAACCGTAAGGATTCTAATAAATACTAAAAAAGGCCTCAGTTATATTAAATCAGAGAATAGCAGTGAAAAATAAATAGGAATAATAGGAGGATTTAATAATGAGTGAATTATCACACCTTGATAAATTAGAAGCAGAAGCGATATATATTATCCGTGAAGTTGCTGCTGAATGTGAAAAACCAGTAATGTTATATTCAATAGGAAAAGACAGTTCTGTTATGTTACATCTTGCCATGAAGGCATTTTACCCTGAGAAACCACCTTTTCCTTTTCTACACATTGATACCACGTGGAAGTTTAAAGAAATGACGGAGTTTCGTGATAGAAGAGCAAAGGAATTAGGGATAGAAATGCTTGTTCATAGGAATGAAGAGGCTTTAAGGGAAGGAATTAATCCCTTCGATCATGGTTCCGCTTATACAGATATTTTAAAGACACAGGCTTTAAAGCAAGGATTGAAAAAATATGGCTTTACAGCAGCCTTTGGTGGAGGCCGTCGTGATGAAGAAAAGTCTCGTGCAAAAGAAAGAATTTTTTCCTTCCGTAACGAGGCACAGGCCTGGGACCCAAAGAGCCAAAGACCAGAGATGTGGAAACTTTATAATACAAAGATTAATAAAGGTGAAAGTATAAGAGTTTTTCCTATTTCAAACTGGACAGAAAGAGATATCTGGCAATATATTAAAAGAGAAAATATCGATATAGTGTCCTTATATTTTGCTAAAGAACGTCCAGTGGTATACAGAGATGGGAATATCATCATGGTAGATGATGATAGAATGAGGCTGTTACCAGGAGAAAAAATTGAACATAAAAGAGTTCGTTTTAGAACTTTAGGATGCTATCCCCTTACAGGAGGAATGGAATCAGAAGCTACTACCTTAGATGAAATTATTGAGGAAACATTAAGTGCGGTATCCTCTGAGAGAACCACCCGTGTTATTGATACTGAAGAAGTAGGTAGTATGGAAAGAAGAAAGAGAGAGGGGTATTTCTAATATGAAAAGCTTATTGAAATTTATAACCTGCGGTAGTGTGGATGATGGAAAATCAACTCTTATTGGACATATTTTATATGATGCAAAGCTTTTATATGCAGATCAGGAAAAAGCCTTAGAATTAGATAGTAAGGTTGGCAGCCGTGAAGGGGCAATTGATTATTCTTTATTATTAGATGGTCTTATGGCAGAACGTGAACAGGGGATTACAATTGATGTTGCCTATCGTTACTTTACAACAGATAATAGAGGTTTTATTGTAGCTGACACACCAGGTCACGAAGAGTACACAAGAAACATGGCAGTTGGCGCATCCTTTGCAGATCTTGCCATTATACTTGTAGATGCAAAACAAGGGGTACTTGTTCAAACAAGAAGGCACGCAAGAATTTGTTCCTTAATGGGAATTAAACATTTTGTATTTGCTGTAAATAAAATGGATTTGGTAGGATATAACCATGAAAGATTTTTAGAAATTGAAGAAGAAATCAGAACATTGGAGAAGGAGCTTTCTTTGGAAAATGTTCAAATCATTCCAATATCAGCTACAGAAGGTGATAATGTTACCAAGAAATCAGGAAATATGCAGTGGTACACAGGAAAAGCTATCTTACCTTACCTTGAAGACGTAAATATGGAAAGTGATTCTGAGGAGAAAGGCTTTTATATGCCAGTACAGAGGGTATGTAGGCCAAATCATGCCTTTAGAGGTTTTCAGGGGCAAATTGAAGCTGGCACTATTGCGGTAGGAGATGAAGTGGTAACACTTCCTAGTACTGAAAAGGCATTAGTGAAAAGCATTCATATAACAGATAAAGAGGTAGAAAGGGCAGAAAAAGGACAACCTGTTACAATACAGCTTAATAAAGAAGTGGATGTATCTAGAGGCTGTGTACTTACAAAGGATGCAGAGCTTTCAACAAGCAATTTGTTTACCGCAACTATTCTTTGGATGGATGATTCTGAATTAATAGCTGGTAAGGATTATTTTGTAAAACTAGGAACGAAGATGCTGCCAGCTGTTGTTACAGAAGTAAAATATAAGATCGATGTGAATACAGGAGAACATTTGACAGCGGGATTTTTAAAGAAAAACGAAATAGCAGTATGTAATATTTCACTTTCTGAGAAGATTGTAGTAGACAAGTTCAATGTACATAAAACACTAGGAGAACTTATATTAATTGATCGTATTACTAATATGACATCGGCCTGTGGCGTTGTAGAAAGTATTCTAAATCAGAATAACAATAACAGTGATAATGTTGCATTCCAATATAATGGCTTAAAGGCAAGAGGAGATGTTTTTGAAGAGTTTTACTATAATACAGAAAGTTTATCCTTATCAAAATACAAACCAATAGAGCATACCTATACAGTTGGAGATAATATTCCAGTTAAAGGTGAAAGTTATCATTATCCAGATACTATTGATATCTTAGTTCTTCGTGACTGGGTGGCGATTAAGGTTCGAGACAAGAAGATTGTTGATATTCAATCAATTGACGAATATCAGTATACAGGAGTAACTATTGTTAATGGTAGAGGCTTTGATGTTAAGGTAAATTCAAATGAGGAAGTTTTGAAATTTTTAAATGAGTATAAGGAAATGAACGAAGAAGATGAAATAAAATTCTTAAATAAATGGGTTAGCCTAGAGACTTATAGAAGAGTAATATTTCACAGCAATTTCTGGGCAATATAGTTTATTAGTAGGTGGCATAAGGTATCTGTTTGAAGGAATAGATAAAAAAGAATAAAGTATAAACATATAGGTTGAGGTAGGTTTGTCCTCAACCGTTTTTTTAATAAAGAAGTCAACGCACTACTTTAAAAATCAAAACGTTCTATAATTACATTCATAATTCCACCGCATACCATACCTTCTTCTTCTGCAATATAGCCTGTCATATCTATTTCTTCAGTTTGATAGGATATGGTATCTCTTAGCATATAACGAGCAGTATTTATTACTGACCCTTCACTGCAGCCACCGCCAATGCTTCCTAAAATTTCCCCTTGAGAGGTTATAAGCATTTTTGCGCCTTCTTTCCTTGGTACAGAGCCCTTAGCAGAAACAATTGTAATTACTGCCTTTGGTGCATTTTCTTCTTTGCTAAGTCTTGTTAGCACATCTCTGTCAAACTCAGGCCAATTGGTTTTTGAACTTTTCATAACACCTGTACGTCTGTCAACAAGCCTTCTGTATTGAATAACTTGGGATATGATGGAAAAGGCTATTTCTTCAGGAGTAACTGCACCTATTTCAAGACCTATAGGGGCATTAACTTTACTTAATTTTTCCTTAGAGTAATCTTTACTTTGCAATTGCTCCATAACACCTTTAACACGACGCTTTGAACCAATCATTCCTACATAAGAAGTATCGTATTTTAGTACTTGTCTAAGACAATCCATGTCGTGCCTATGACCTCTAGTTACAATAACCGCAAAGGAAGATTCATTTAAATTAATTAAGTCGAAGCACTTTTCAAAGCTTTCACAGATTACCTTTTCAGCATCAGGGAATCTGTGTTTGTTAGCAAAGGATGGTCTGTCATCAATAACTGTAACTGAAAATCCTGCTCTAGCACCAAATTCAGCTAAAGGTTTAGCGATATGCCCACCACCTAAAACTATTAAATTAGGTTCAGGAAAATAAGGTTCAATTAAATATGTTTTTTCTTCACAAGTTTCTAATTGGAGGGTGCCAGTTTCTAGGGCGTAGTTGGCTTTTTCATAAATAGTTTCATCAAAATTATATGCTTTTTTATATTCAAGTAAGCTTTCCTGTGTAAAAAGCATTTTGTTTTGGGAAGAGCCTACATTATAATTATTGCTATCTAGAATTGTAACCATAACTGCCCTCTTCCTGGAATTAATTTTTTCTAATAAATCTTTATATACATTTGTTTCCATGTTTTCATCCCCCTGTAAAAGTATACTAGCTAAATCATACCATATATTTGAAAAAATACTGAAAATTTCAATGGAATACTTAGTTAAGCAATGTGGAATTATAATAAAGAATTAAAAGGGAGGTGCACATATGAATACATCACATGATATAGAAAACATTAGGTTAACAGCTGCTGAAATAGGTGAACTTTGGAGTACATATATGAATAATAGTGCATCAAAATGTTTGTTATCATATTTTATTAATAAAGTTAAAGATCCTAATATAAGTGAACTTGTAGAATTTTCTTTAGATTTATCAGAAACACATCTTAAAGTTATTGAAGATATATTTAAAACTGTCAATCATCCAATTCCTCAGGGGTTTAACGAAAAGGATTTTAACATAAATGGAGAAAAATTATTTTCTGATTCGTTTATGCTTCAGTATATAAAATATTTATCTAGATTTAGCCTTTATAATTATTCAGAGGCACTAACTGTCTCTTCAAGAGAAGATGTTCGTAAATTTTTTACAGATTCTATTCAGTCTGCAGTGGAACTTTCTAATAAAAATGATGATGTTTTATTATCTAAAGGTTTATATATAAGATCACCTTATCTTAATGTACCTGAAGAGGTAAGCTTTGTTAGTAAGAAAAGTTATATTCAAGACTTGTTTGGTGATAAAAGGCCGTTAAATTCACTAGAAATTACTCAAGTATTTATTAATATGCAAACCAATATATTGGGAAAAGCATTTGCTATGGGCTTGAGCCAAACAATTAAAGATAGAAAAATCAAAGATTATATAATAAGAGGAAAGGAAATTGCTGAAAAACACATTGATGTGTTTTCAGATTTATTGAAAGAGTCTGATTTACCTTCTCCTATGACCTTTGATGCAGAAATTACAAAAGCAACTGATCCTATATTTTCTGACAAACTAGTGATGTTTCATTTTATCGGATTAACTGCCTTTGGTGTGGCAAGTTATGGAAATGCCTTATCTAAGTCTATGAGGGCTGATGTTTCTGCCACATTTACTCGGTTGGCAGCGGAAATTGCTAAGTACGCAAAGGATGGTATTGATATAATGATTGATAATGAATGGTTGGAAGAAGTCCCTAATGCAATAGATAGAAAAAAATTAATAGAGGTCTAAATAAAGAGTACAAGAAAGTATTTTGCTTAGTTATTTTCTGAGAAGGATTACTGTACATCTTCCATATTTTTAAAAATTGGAGATGTACAGTTTAATTATTTTAAAATTTTCTCGTAGCAATAAAAAGGAGATTCTTTTCCAAGGAAGCTCATTTCTCCAACAAAGCTATATCCACATTTCTTGAAAAGGGAATTCATTTTTGTATTTAAGGAATTAGTATCTGTTTTTAAATATCTTACTTTATTTTGTAAAGCTAAACTTTCAGCAAAAACCATTAGCGAGGTACCAACTCCATTTTTTCTGTAGACAGGGTTAACAGCCATTCTATGAATAACCATAGCAGGTTCCTTTAAACACCAGTCCAAACCAGTATATTCTGATGGTTCCACTTCATTGATGCATACAAAACCTACAAGCTTGCCATTACTTTCCGCTGCAAATAAGTGATCATTTTTTATATCATTTATAAAGTCCTTTTCCTGAGGGTAGTTTTCATCCCATTGATAATTGTTGTAAGAATGCATTTCTATAATAGTTTCTCTTATAATTTCCATTATGTCTTTTAAATCTTCAATAACTGCTTTTCTTATCATCTTACAGCCTCCCTAAAAATTTTTTATTTCTTTCCAATCATTTTCTATATTCTCTCTCATTTTTTTTACCAGTTGACAGGCTAATTCTTTTTCTTCCTTACTGAAGTTTTGGAAGCAGACCTTAATGTTTCTGTTTTCTTCGTCAATAATAAATGAATATATATCCAGTCCTTTTTCTTTTGGATATAGTCGCCACATTCTTTTATCAATATCATCTCTTTTTTTATCTATATAGTCCGCCTCAATAAGTTTTTGTATGGCTTTGGTTGTAGTGGTTTTATCCACCTTTAGAAGTGTAGATAAATCAATTTGGTTAATTCCAGGGTTTTCACATATTCTAGTTAAAAAAATAAATTGGCCTTTTTGTAAGTTTATTTCTTTAAATTTTATATCGCTTATGGAGTGTATACAGCGGGAAAGCATGCCTACCTCCCTTAAAATATTACTATCAAGACTTTTAATTATAATCACCTCCTAAAACAAGTTGAATTTTCAACTATATTTATAATATCATAAATAGGTTGAAAGTTCAACTATAGTTATGTAAAAATCTGGACTAATTAAGTCTATTATTTTTGCTAAACCATTCATGAAAAGAGATGTGAGATACAGAAGAAAAGTTTATGGTAGTAGTTTGAATAACTAAGTGAATATACTTTACAGTTATGATATTATCTATAATAAGAATTTTACATAGGGAAAGAGGCGGTAAGGATGGATATAAAAAAACTAGCAAAAGAATATGAAGAATACATAATAAATATGAGGAGAGATTTTCATCAAAACCCTGAACCATCTTGGGAAGAATACAGAACTACAGAGGTAATTGAAAGGGAACTAAATTCTCTAGGAATAGAAACTAAAAGGCTTAGAAGAACAGGAGTGGTGGGGATACTTAAAGGTAAAAAGAAGGGTCAAGCGATAGCCTTAAGAGCGGATATAGATGCACTATCCATAAAGGAAAATACAAACTTATCATTTAAATCAAAAAATCAATACATGCATGCCTGCGGACATGATTGTCATGCTGCTATGCTGCTTGGAGCTGCTAAAATTTTATCTAATATAAGAGAAGAGTTAAGAGGGGATGTAAAATTTATATTTCAACCTGCGGAAGAAAGCTGTATAGGAGCTAAGGTAATAATAGAAGAAGATAAGGTTTTAGATGGAGTAGATGGTATATTTGGCATGCATATATGGGGGAACCTCCAAAGTTCAAAATTTAATATAGAAAAGGGGCCAAGGATGGCTTCAGCAGATACTTTTAAAATAATTATAAAAGGAAAGGCTAGTCACGGATCAACGCCTGACTTAGGAATAGATGCAGTTCTAGTTGCATCAGCGGTAGTAATGAATTTACAGAGTATAGTAAGTAGAAATATAAACCCTTTAGAGCCTGTAGTTATAACTGTTGGAACAATAAATGGTGGAGACAGATTTAACATAATAGCTAACGAAGTAGTTATGGAAGGTACAACAAGAGCTTTTTCTAAAGAGGTAAGAAACTCTCTTGAAAAGAAAATGAGAGATGTTATAGAAAGTACCGCCAAAACTTATGGAGCGGAGGGTATCTTAGAATACAACTATTGCCCAGCGCCGGTTATAAATGAAGATCAGTTAACAGATTTAGCAGTTTCTTCTGCTAAAAAGCTCTATGGAGAGGACTCTTTAATTCCAATGGAAAAAATAATGGTAGGAGAAGATTTTACTTTTTATATGAATGAGGTTCCTGGAACCTTTGTATTTTTAGGTGGAGGAAATGAAAAACTAGGAATATACCCAAATCATAGTGATAAATTCATGATAGACGAGAATGCATTACATATGGGAGCTGCTTTATATGCTCAATTTGCAGTGGATTTTTTAAACTTTAAGTAATCATAATTTACCATAAAATTGCTTACATAATTTCCTTGATTGCTAATATAAATATATAGATTATAAGTTAAAATTTGCACTAGAGTAAGGCTGTTTTTCTGAATTAAGAAGAACGGCCTTTATTATTAAGTTTACAAGTATAACCATGTAAGGCTAAGCAAATAACTAATTAAGTATATTTATTTTCAAAATCCTAAAAATAAGTATACTAGCAATATTTAAAAGGATGGTGACAATGTGAAAAAGGGATTAAAAACAGCATTGATTATACTAGGAGTAATTATAGTATTAGTTTTTCCAATGGTAGGAAGTTATAACTCTATGGTAACGCTAGAACAAAGAGTAGAAGCAGCATCTTCTAATGTAGATACTCAACTTCAGAGAAGATCAGACTTAATTCCTAACTTAGTTCAAACGGTTAAAGGGTATGCTGCTCAGGAAGAAAAAATATTCACTGATATTGCAAATGCCAGAGCAAAACTTGCAGGAGCACAAACAGTACCGGATAGGGCAAATGCCGATGCAGAACTTTCATCAGCTCTTAGCAGACTTTTAGTAGTGGTTGAAAGGTATCCAGATCTAAAATCTAATCAAAACTTTAGAGATTTGCAGGTTGCTTTGGAAGGCACAGAGAACAGGATTGCCATTGGAAGACAGGATTATAACAAAGCTGTTACAGAATATAATACTAAAATAAGAAGATTTCCTAACTCTTTAATTTCAGGTGCGTTTGGATTTGAAGGAAAACCTTACTATAAAGCAAGTGAAGGAGCTCAAGAAGTTCCGAAGGTAGATTTCACTAAATGATATTAATTAACATTTATAAGTCTGGTAAATAGGTTAAATGGGGATTATGAATAGATTTAAAAAACATAATAGACTTATAAATAGCTTATGTTTAAATAAGCTATTTATAAATATTATAATTTTAACCTTATTATTAATCTTTCCCTTAACCTGCGTAGTTAAAGGTGCTTCAAACATACCTGAATGGACTAGTTTAAAATATGTAAATGATTATGCAGCAGTTATAGATGAGAATACAAAGAATTATATTGTATCTATTGGTAGAGAATTGGAGGAAAAAACCGGTGCACAAATGACAGTAGTAGTAATAAACTCTCTAGAGGGAAGCGACATAGAATCCTATGCTAATAAACTATTTAGGTCTTGGGGAATTGGTCAGAAGGATAAAGACAACGGACTTCTAATACTCCTATCAATGCAGGACAGAAAATGGAGAATAGAGTTGGGAAGAGGATTAGAAGGCTTTATTACAGATATATATTCTGCAAGGGTTATGGATAATGTTGCCAAGCCATTATTCAGAGAAGGAAAGTACGGAGAAGGTTTAAAAAATGTATATTCTACTTTTGCAGCAGATATAGCTAAAGAAAACAACATAACCTTAGAAAATAAAATACAACTACCAGAATCACAAAATGTAAATCAGGTTAGAAGTGGAAATCCTAGTTTCATTTATATCATTTTAGGGCTTGTTTTTCTAGACGTTGTTTTCAATAGGGCTAGGATAATAAGATTCTTACTCTACGGAATGTTTTGGAACTCCTTTTGGGGCGGTGGCCCTAGAGGAGGAGGTGGTGGTTTTGGTGGAGGCTCTGGTGGTTTCGGAGGCGGTTCTGGAGGTGGCGGCTTCGGTGGCGGAACTTCAGGAGGAGGAGGCTCTTCCGGGGATTGGTAGTGAACTTAAGCATCTTATTGCGTAACAAAAGTTTGGAGCACTGAACACCGGTGTGTTAAGTTGAGATATACTGCTTGAAAGCCCTCATTTCGAGAAGAAGGTCTAATGCTGGCTCAACTTTGAAAATGAACTCAAACTCAATGCTTTCTACGAAAGCTGAGTTTTCGTTAACATTTTCAAAATCGCAAGCATAAGACCTTCTAACCCTCATTCGAAGCTTTCTACGCAGTATACCTCTACCTACACACCTGTTTTTAGTGCTTCAAAAGTTTTTATCACAAATAAGAGTTTATGTGGGGGCATAACTAGTAAGATAAAGTATAGGTACTATAATGAAATACATTAATGAGCAAGCTTGAGAAATAAAAATGCGTAGCATGAATAAATATAGCTTATTTATTAAAACCAAATAAAAGCTATTGAAAGTATTACAGTATAAGGGTTATAGCCTTATATTATAAGAATATAATATCTCTAGGAATGATAATAAGTTAATATAATAAAATCGTTTATACAGTGGAGAATTTTCAAAAGGATCTACTAAAAGCCTTACGGCATAAGGACTTACCAGTCCTTTATATAATCACATATATCTAATATTTATGCTACAATAAAAAGCAACTTAGAATAAAAATTAAAACTTTGTAGCCTATGTGTGGACTAACAGAGTGCTACATATCTGCCTACAGACACAGGCCACTAAGTCTAATTTCTAAGCTCTTCTTTTTGTCACATCACACTTATATTTAGTCGATTACAGGCAAGGACTTGTTAAAGGCATCAGTCCACTGTTCTACAGAATTGCCGCTTGTCCATTGATTCATAATCATGGTTTCATTTTCATTCAGCTGAATTTCTAAGGCAGCTTTTCCTATAGTACCTTTAGAGTAAGCATATAAGGTAAGCTTATTGTCGGTAAAAACACCTAATATATCTTTATCTGGTGAAGAGATAGCATCTTTAGCGTCAGGAATTATTTCCTTTATCAAGTTAAAATCAGTACATAGATCGTTGTAGGAAACTATACTCTGAGGAAGCTGGAGAGTGGTATTATATAGTGTATAGTTACTATTTTTAGATGCGTACTTAAAGGTCTTTGCTATTTGGGGAATCCATTTTCCATCAACTCTACTTATAGTCCAGCTATCTCCAGTAGTGGTATTAATGTTGTGAGTATCGGCAGATTCTCCTAAGGTTATCTTTGTTTTACTAATCTTATTAATAGTAGAGAGAGCATTCTCTTTAAACACGTCTACCATGGTTAACTTGTCTTCTGTATTTCTATAGTGTGTCAACTTTTCAAGTTCAACCACTGCACAATCTTCTCTAGCATAGGATTTTTCTTTAGTAGGATGGTATTTAGTATAAGTGCTTATAGAA
Source organism: Clostridium tanneri (assembly GCF_033659955.1). Lineage (NCBI taxonomy): Bacteria > Bacillati > Bacillota > Clostridia > Eubacteriales > Clostridiaceae > Clostridium > Clostridium tanneri. Next base: position 58,207 of record NZ_JARUJP010000013.1, on the reverse strand, counting down.
ACATGATTTCTATCTACGAAGTTTAGTTTGCAATTATATGTATTATATTTATACTCGAAGGTCTCAGGGGTGTAGCTGTCTCCTACAGCATGAGCTACTGGATACTCAATCCAATCTCCTGTATTTGTAAAGCTGTAGCGAAGAGGTTCTATCTGCCAGAAGTTATCTCTATGAGGTACAAGTATATAATTTAATTCTTTTAAAACTTTCAAGTTATTATCTTTGTCCGGTGCAATCCAGAGGGTTCTATAGGTAGTAGTTTTATCTAGGTCGTTTCTAAATCCTATTAGCAGTCCAGAATTAAATTGAACAGATAAGTCTTCTTTTACAGTATGTACATTTTCAAAGATATATCTACTTGACAGAGGAGTGTAAGTAGAAAAAAGAGCAAGAACTATCATTAAAAGTACAAGATAATTATACTTTTGATGTTTAAAAAAATTCATTAGAAATTACCTCCATAATTTAAAGTTACTATTATATAAATATGCTGATAGAATCAGTCTTAATATAGAATGTTTTACTATTTAATTATATTGATGAAATAATGCTTTTAAACTCTATTTCAAGGGATCTTAATAACGGATTTAAGGAAGCTCCCTTTACTAAGAGAGAAGTATGATCTCAGTGCAATTCTATTTTTGTTATTGAAAATGGAAAGTTCAGTGGAAGAGAAAAACAGATATGTAAGTTTTGTGAATAAGTATAATTACAGTATAATATTTATATACAGTGATACTTAATAGTAATATTTATGTATAGTGAGGCAGTAGAATGAAAAGTATACCGAATATTATATCCATATTAAGAATTTTATTATCTCTAATTCTTCTATTTTTAAAACCCTTCAACCTTTTGTTTTTCATTGTATATTCCATATGTGGATTTAGCGATATTATTGATGGATATATTGCAAGAAAGACTAATTCAGCAAGCGGCCTAGGGGCTATACTTGATAGTATTGCTGATATTGTTTTTATGGGTGCTGTGATTGTTGCTATTTTGCCTACAATATTTGTTCCAATGAGAATATTCATATGGATAATACTAATTGCTTTTGTGAGAATTGTTTCATTGTTGGTAGCATATTGCAAATACCATACATTGGCTATTCTTCATACATATGCAAATAAAGCAACAGGCTTTCTTTTATTTTGCTATCCGTATTTATATAATACAGTTGATATAAGTATTTTATGGTGCTTGATTTGTACAGTAGCAACTTTATCTGCAATTGAAGAATTGATTATACATATAACATCAAAAGAATTATCAAGAAATGTTATAGGGATATTTATTCATAAAAGGAGTATTTAGTTAACACTACAATTGGCCTTTTTCAATTTATGCATTAATAGGTAGTCCGGTTTGGACTACCTCTTTTAGTGTGTATATATCAACAGTTTAATCTAATAGAGTGTTATTAAAATACAAATACCGGAATAAATATATATGGTAATCCTCATATTTTTTTATAATATCATCATTGATTTTTAAATATTAAAAATATTCGAAAAATGTGCTATAATTATATTATTTCCAGCATGAGAGAAAACATTGATTAAAAGGGGGCATATGGAAAATGAATTTAAAAGCAATTAAGGGAGATTGGGTGCAAATTCACAGCATTGTATTAAAACCAGAAGAACGAACAGGAAAGATCCCAGAGGATACTAAAAAGGTTCCGCTAGAGATGTGGGTAAAGGGATTCTTAAATAGTGACTCAGAAGTAGGAGATAAGGTTTCTGTAATAACTTTGACAGGGAGAAGAGTAGAAGGTGAATTGGTAGAAGTCAATCCGAGATATATACACAATTTTGGAGAAGAATATGTTCCAGAACTTTTAGAAATTGACATGCAGATAAGAAACATTGTTAAGGCAGGTGAAATTTAATGACAATGGATAATAGTTATGAAGCAGTTATGTCAAGAAATAGTGAAATAATGAAAAAGGCTACAGGTATTGATTATTCTAAATATGAATCTGGCGGTATAGCTTTTGACTATGAGGGAATGATGCAGGATACTGGATACAGCCTTGAGGATATAATAAAGATTCAAAGGGAAGTGGGAGTAGGAAATACCCCTCTTTTAGAATTGAAAAATTTAACTTCCTTAGCAAGGAAAACTGCACCAAAGGGTAAAGGGGCAAGGATTTTTGTAAAAGATGAACAATGCAATCCATCTGGTAGTTTTAAAGACAGAAGGGCATCTATATCTGCCTACCAAGCTAAACAATTAGGATTTAAAGGGATAGCAGCAGCCACTAGCGGGAATTATGGAGCAGCAGTAGCATCACAGGCAGCTATGAGAAATCTAAACTGTATAATTGTCCAAGAGTGCTTTGACTCGAAGAAAACTGGACAACCAGAGATACTTGAAAAACAGAGAAAATGTGAATCCTTAGGTGCAGAAGTTGTTCAGCTTTCTGTAGGACCGGAGCTTTTCTATTCTTACCTTAGAGTTTTAGAGGAAACAGGATACTTTAATGCTTCACTTTATTCTACCTACGGTATAGCTGGAGTAGAGTCTTTAGGATATGAAATAGCAATGCAGTGTAGAGAACTTCTTGGACGAGATCCAGACTATGTTATAGCTACTCAAGCAGGAGGCGGCAATCTAACCGGCACTGCAAGAGGACTTATGAAAGCTGGAGCTGTAAATACAAAGATTTATGGAGCAAGCGTTGATCTTTCTGGTCTTCATATGGCATCAGATAAAGATTTTAATAGAAAGTCCTTTACTACCGGTCATACTGGTTTTGGTGTACCTTATGCCACTAATCCAGATCACTCAGATGTGCCTAGAAGTGCGGCAAGAACCTTAAGATATATGGATGAATTTTTAACAGTTAAACAGGGAGAAGTGTTCTACATCACAGAGGCTTTATCAGTTCTTGAGGGAATGGAAAGAGGACCTGCAGGAAACACATCACTAACTGCTGCCTTTGCATTAGCAAGGGAGTTGGATGAGAATGCAGTAATAGTGGTACAGGAAACAGAGTATACAGGAGCAGGAAAACATCCATTAGCTCAGCTTTCCTTTGCTAGGTCAAGGGGTATAGAGATAAAATTCGGAGATCCAGAAGAGGAAAAGCCAGGAGTAAATATTATACTTCCACAGCATCCATCTTTCATAAATACTAGATTTGAGGATATGAGTAAATTAAGAAAGTCATATATTAAGAATGCTGTTAAGCATGTTAATGCTTCAAGTGCAAATGAAAAGGATATTAGTTTTTTAATAGAGGATACTAGGTCCGATAGAAAATTTGTAATAGAAACCCTTAGGGAATTAGCTGTGGAAATAGTGTAAGTGTATTAGGGGGGGCTTATATGGAGAAAAAGGGTAATATGCCAGTTTTAAAGAGAGAAATTAAATTGGGGCAGGCAACAATGCTTGTAGTTGGTATAGTTATAGGAAGTGGTGTGTTTTTTAAACCAGCACAGGTTTTTAAAAATACAGGAGCACCTGGACTTGGAATATTAGCTTGGATAGTTGGGTGCCTAATAACTATGGCTGGGGCATTAACAATTGCAGAGATTGGCTCTGCTATACCTAAAACAGGAGGACTTTTCGCATACCTTAAAGACTTATATGGTGAAAAGTGGGCTTTTTTACTTGGTTGGGTACAGACCTTGATATACTATCCAGGAATTGATGCAGCACTTGCTGTTGTATTTGCAACACAATGTACTAGCTTTATAGATTTAACACCAGCACAGCAAAAGGGAATGGCTGTTGGCCTAATTATATTTTTGACTATAGTAAATCTAGTATCAACCAAGTTTGGTACTAAGTTTGCCGTTCTATTTACAATAGGCAAGCTAGTACCTATTGGTGTTATAATAGTATTTGGTTTACTTATGGGAAAGGTTCACAACTTTACGCCTATGTCCACTGAAGTGAGTACCGGCGCTGGATTTGGAGCTGCGCTGCTAGGAGTATTATTTGCTTATGAAGGTTGGATTGCCGTTGCTAATATGTCTGAAGAAATGAAAAATCCTGCAAAGGATTTACCAAAAGCTATAGTCTTTGGTCTTACAATCATAACAATTGCATATTTAGGGGTCAACTTAGCAATAATAAATACTATGCCGGCAGCGGATGTTGCAGTTTCCCAAAAAGCAGCTTCAGATGCAGCAGTTATACTTTTCGGACCAATAGGAGAAAAGCTTATTGCAGCAGGTATACTAATATCCATAACTGGGTGCATAAGTGCATTCATAATGACTGGGGCAAGAATTCCTTATGCTATGGCTGCAGACAACCTATTTGTATTTAAAAAGTTCTTTGGTAAGTTAACAGAAAAGGAAGCAATTCCTGCTAATGCCATAATATTTGAGTCAATATTGGCTTGCTTATATGCTTTATCAGGTTCTTACGATACATTAACGGATCTAGCTGTATTTGTTATGTGGTTGTTCTTTATCTTAGGAATATTTGGGGTGTTTGTACTAAGAAAAAATCATAAAGAGCTTATCAGTGAAGATTCTTATAAGGTTCCTTTTTATCCTATAGTACCGATAATTGGAGTAGCTGGGGCTCTCTATGTTGTGATTAGTACACTTATCACAGGAACTGAAAATGCTTTATTTGGTCTTGGGGTTACTTTAATAGGCTTACCTGTTTATATGTATATAAAAAATAAAGATACTAGTTCAAACAGTTCTGCTAGTGTATAATTATGCTAGTTAACAACTTTTTAACCTGACATTATTGGAGGAGTCAGAAGGATTAGATTGTATAATTTTTCTGACTCTTGAACTTTGCAACATTAAATAATATTTCGAGGTGATTAAATGATAGAAGCTATGATATTAATGTGCAGCATAGTGGCTGTGATATTAACTATAGTTGTGTTATTGGTCTTTTTTATAATATTTTTTCGAAAAAAATAACTATGGCGGGAATAAAAGGTTCTGTCCATAGTTTTTTTATTGTCTATTAAGGAATCGCAGGACAAATTAATTGCATTAATTGGAGATTTATGATATATTTTTAACATAAGCACATAAGAGTAATTTTTTTACAAAATATTAAATTCAGAAATTTATAAATTTTTACATAAATCGACATTGTATTTATCCATAAGAACGTTATAAGACTATGATGAAATGTGAAGGTGTATACTATGGAAGATTGGCTTTATAAAAAAGATGATTACATACCTAAGAAGGATAAAGATAGCTTTATAGATAAAAGCATAATGTCTATTATTCATATACTGTCTCTAATAAAGAGAAATGGTATAACTGGCAATGGTTTTGTATACAAGCTAAATCCTCTTATTAAGCTTATCTTTACAGTATTAAATATATTGTTAATAGCGTTATCTCAAGAGTTTACATATGTTTTAATTATTGATGCATATCTATTATTACTAGTTGCCTTATTAGATGTAAGAGAAATAAAGAAAATATTAGCTTTAAGTTTAATGGTGCCATTATTTACTATAGTAATGTTGACACCTTCTATAATAATGGGAAACGTTAGAAACAGTATTTTACTACTCTTTAAGGTTACAGGAACTATAATATCTATAAATCTGTTATCTTATACCACAAGATGGCATGATATCACTAAGTGTCTAAAGATTTTTTTTATACCAGATATATTTATATTAGTATTTGACATTACAATAAAATACATTTATATATTAGGTGAGTTTTCCCTTGAAATGTTTTATGCTTTAAAGCTGAGGTCTGTGGGGAGAAATAGCAGTAAATATTCTTCCTTAACTAAAATAATGGGTAACTTATTTTTAAAGTCAAAGGAGCTTGGAGATGAAATGTATTCTGCAATGGAATGTAGAGGTTTTACTGGAGAATACAAGGCTTATTCAAAATTTAGTTTTACTTTTAAAGATATTTTATACTCTTTTGTAAATGTATTAATAATAATGATGTATTTTTACTTTAAGTAGGATGTGAGAAAATGATTGAAGTTAAGAACAGTTGGTTTAAATACAAGGATATTGAAGTTTTGCGAGATATAAATGTAACCATTAAAGAAGGAGAATCAGTAGCGTTAATAGGTCCAAATGGTAGTGGAAAGTCAACTTTTTTAAAGTTGATAAATGGCATAATATTTCCAACTGAAGGAAAATATTATTTTAATGGAGAAGAAATAAACAGTAAGGTACTGGGAAATAACAATTTTTCAAAGGGTTTTCACAAAAAGGTTGGTTTTGTATTCCAAAACTCTGATGCTCAGCTTTTCTGTTCTAATGTTTATGAAGAAGTAGCCTTTGGATTAAGACAAATGGGTATGGATGAGAAAGAAGTGGAGAGAAGAGTTGGTGATTGTTTAAGACTTTTAGATATTGAGGATTTAAAGGATAGAGAGCCTTATAACTTAAGTGGTGGAGAAAAGAAAAGAGTAGCTATAGCTAGTGTACTTGCTTTAAATCCAGAGGTTTTAGTTTTGGACGAGCCTATGAATGGCATAGATCCAAAGGGAAAAAATTTTTTAAGAACCCTTTTGACTAGGTTAAATGAAAGCGGCAAGACCATAATATGTTCTACTCATGATTTTCAGTATGTAGAGGGAGTATTTAAAAGAGCATTGGTGTTTTCAGAAGATCATAAAATAATAAGAGACGATAACTATGAGGTAGTAATTAATGATACTGATTTTTTAGTTCAATATAATATAAAATAAATAGAGCTTGTAGTTTCTGCATTTGTAACTGATATGGAGTTAATGGATACCTTAGAAGCCATTGACATATAATGAAGCTTATAATAAACTAAAAGTGTAAAATAAAATAATTTATATAGGTGCCTTTTAAAAAAAGGTGAAAAGGGAATGCGGTTAGAATCCGCTACAGCCCCCGCTACTGTATTTGAGGACGAACCTTTGTTAAACCACTCTATTTAGAGGAAGGTAAAGGGGAGGAAGAATCATAAGTCAGGAGACCTGCCTAATATGTTTTATGGACTTTCGGAGGGAGAGTACTTTTAATATGATGTCTGGCTTTAGCCGGTTTTTCAGTGATGTTAAAAGCAGTAAACTTTCAGGGTTTACTGCTTTTATTTTTAGTAATACTAAAGTTTAACTATAAATAAATAGAACATAGAGTGGTATAAATGCTACATGGAAGTTTTATAAGGGGGAGATAGTCATGGCTAAGATAATGATACAAGGAACGGGATCATCAGTAGGAAAGAGTATATTAGTAACAGCACTTTGTAGAATATTTAAGCAGGATGGATATTCAGTTTGTCCTTTTAAATCACAAAATATGTCTTTAAATTCTTACATAACTTTAGATGGAAAAGAGATGGGACGTGCTCAGGTACTTCAAGCTTATGCTTCGGGACTTCAACCAGAGGCTTATATGAATCCTATACTTTTAAAACCTACTTCAGATAAAAAGTGTCAAATCATAGTTAATGGGAAGGTTTATGGTAACAGTACAGCTATGGAATATCACAACATGAAGTTAGAGTTTAGGGATATGCTTAAAGAACAGTTCGAAAAGATGGAAAAGGAATTTGACATAATTGTTATGGAAGGGGCAGGGAGTCCTGCAGAAATTAATCTAAGAGATAGAGACATTGTAAATATGGGAATGGCTGAACTTGTAGATGCTCCTGTGCTTTTGGCAGGAGATATTGATAAAGGAGGAGTATTTGCATCTCTTGCAGGAACTATGGTGCTTTTCACTGAAGATGAAGGAAAGAGGGTTAAAGGTACTATAATAAATAAGTTTAGGGGAGATGTGGAGATATTAAAACCAGGGCTTACTATGCTTGAGGACATAATAAAAGTGCCTTGTTTAGGTGTAGTCCCTTATTTTAATCTAGCTCTTGAAGATGAAGATGGTGCAGTACAATTTAATACTAAGGTTACAGCACCTATAGATATAGCTGTAATTAAACTTCCTCATATATCTAATTTCACAGATTTAGATGCCCTAAAAAGTGAAGCAGATGTCTCAGTGAGATTTATAAATTCCTTAGAAGAATTTGGTCACCCTGATTTACTAATAATTCCAGGAAGTAAGAATACTATTGAAGATCTACTTAAGTTAAGGGAGTGCGGTCTTGAGAGAGCTATTAAGGAATATAGCAAAACAGGTTTAGTAATGGGAATTTGCGGTGGGTATCAGATACTTGGAAAGCTCATAAAGGACCCTTATGGCGTTGAAACTGAGGTTAAGGAAGTAGAAGCTATGGGACTTTTAGATATAGAAACAATTTTTGAAGAAGAAAAGGTAACTACTAGAGTAAATGCTGAAAGTATAGAAGACTTCAATGTGTATAATGAGGATAATTCCATGGAAAATATAAAATTAAAAACCTATGGATATGAAATTCATATGGGAATATGCACCTATGGAAAGAATGCAAAGCCTCTATTTAGAATACTAGATAAAAATGGAGAAAAGGTTGAAATTCTTGACGGAGCAATTAATACAGACAGAAATATAATGGGAACTTATATACATGGAATTTTCGACGGAGTAGATTTTAGAGAATATATGTTAAATAGAATTAGAGTGAAAAAGGGAATGAAAACAAAAAAATCCGGTACCTATGAGAGTCTTAGGGAATTAGAACTAGATAAACTGGCAGATATCGTAAGGGCTAATATAGATATGAACAAAATTTATGAAATTATGAACATAAAAAAATAATTTAAAAAGGTTGGAGGGAACGGTTTGATTACATCTTTTTTTATCACTAATACAATAGCTATATTTTTAGCAGTTATACTTGACTGGATAATAGGAGATCCCTATTGGTTCCCTCATCCTGTTATATATATAGGAAAGCTTATATCCTTCTTAGAAAAGAGGGGAAGAAAGTTTTGTAAAACAAATAAAGGAATTAAGTTTTTTGGAGGATTGATAGTAGTCATTGTAGCATCCATAAGCTTTATGATTCCATTTATATTATTAAAGTTAATAGGGGATATTACTTGGCTATATATTATTATAAATACAGTTATAATATGGACAACTTTAGCTGCTAAGTGCCTAGCACAGGAAGCTAAAAAGGTTTACTATGCATTAAAGGATAACAATTTAGGAGATGCCAGAGTAAAGCTATCATATATAGTGGGAAGGGATACAACAGAACTTAGTGATAAAGAGATAATAAGAGCAGATGTAGAAACGGTAGCAGAAAATGCTGCAGATGGAGTAATAGCACCATTATTTTATGCCATTATAGGTGGAGCACCACTGGCTATGATGTATAAGGGCATTAACACTATGGATTCAATGCTTGGTTATATGAATGAAAAATATAGACATATAGGCTTTTTTCCAGCTAAGGTAGATGATGTTTTTAATTTTATACCTGCTAGAATTACTGGTTTTCTTATATGCGTAGTTGCTTTTGTGGTAAAAGGAAATATGGTGGAAAGCTTTAAGATAATGATTAGAGACAGAAAAAATCATAAAAGTCCTAATTGTGCTTATCCGGAAGGGGCAGCTGCAGGAGCTATGAAAGTACAGCTCGGTGGCACCAACGTGTATTTTGGGGAAGTGGTCTATAAGCCTACCATTGGAGATAAGATAAAGGAGTTAAGCTTTGAACATATAAATGACTCTGTAAAACTTATGTATGCAGCAGAAACTCTGATGATGATTTTATATGCAGCTGTAGTTTTAACTACTATCAGCTCATAAACTATCTGTTGTTAGAAAATAAAAGAAGCTGATATTAGTTCAAAATAAGAGTATAGGAGGTGATAACAGTGGAGCATGGAGGAGATGTATACACAGAGGGAATATTAAAGGGAATAGAGCTTTTAGATTTTAGCTCAAATATTAACCCTTTAGGAATACCTAAAAGCTTTAAGGAACATGTAAATGAAGCCTTGGAAAGTATGGAGAGATATCCTGATATAAAGTATAGAGAGTTAAGAAAATCCTTAAAGGAGTATATAAAATTTAGTGAAAGTTATTTTATATCTCAACATAAGGAAAGTACATATGGTCTTGGTAGCGGACTGCAGATAAGTGAGGATAATATAGTTCTTGGAAATGGTGCTGCAGAAATTATAGATCTAGTTATAAGCTGCTTCAGTAAAGTATGCATACCTATACCTTCCTTTATAGAGTATGAAAAAAGTGCAGCAAAATGGGGCTGTAGTATTGCATATTCTCTTATGAAGGAGGATATGACTTATAATTATGAAGATATATTAGAAAAATTAAAGGAATCAGAGGCTTTAATTATAGCAAACCCCAATAATCCTAATGGAATGGTATTGGATAAGGAAGTGTTTAAATCTATATTGGATTACTGCGAGAAGAATTGTAAGGTAGTTGTCATAGATGAGGCCTTCATTGAGTTTACTGGAAAAAGAGGTTTTAGCTTTTTAAAGGAAGTAGAAAAATATAGCTGTTTATTTATAATAAGGGCTTTAACGAAATTTTATGCTATGCCAGGAGTAAGATTTGGATATGGTATAACTAAAAATATGACTTTAATAAATAAAATACAAGATAAACAAAATCCATGGAATATAAACTGTTTTGCAGAATTAGCAGTAAAATATGTTTTAAAAGATAAGGGATATATAGAAAAGTCTATAGAATGGATTGATAAGGAAAGGCAGTTTATGCTCTGTAACCTTGAAAAAGTAAGTTTTATAGAAAAGGTGTATAACAGCTACAGCAATTTTATACTTTGTAAATTAAAAAACACAAACTGCCATGAGCTATATGAGCTTTGTTTAGAAAAGGAAATTGCAATAAGAAAATGCAATAACTTTAAAGGTTTAAACGAAAACTACATAAGACTAGCAGTTAAAGATAGAAAAAGTAATGAAAGAGTTTTAGAGGTTTTAAACTCCTTGAATCTTTAAGGGCTAAAATGAAAATCCTAGAAAACTACAAATAAGAAAGTTTACGGAGGAATATATTATGAAAAAAAGATATAGTTTGCTCATGGTAATGGCCTTAGTATTAAGCCTTTCGCCAAGGGTTTACGCGATGCATATATCGGAAGGATTCCTGCCTCCTATATGGTGTGGTGTATATTTTCTGTTATCGCTACCTTTCGTAGTAATTGGACTAAAGCATATTAGAGTAAAAACAGAAAAAAGTAAGGATTTAAAAATGCTTTTAGGTCTTGTTGCTGCTTATGTATTTGTTTTATCTGCCACAAAATTACCTTCTGTTACAGGAAGCTCTTCCCATCCAACAGGTACAGGCTTTGGAGCCATATTATTTGGACCTTTTGTTATGGCTGTTATATCCGTAGTTGTGCTTTTGTTTCAGGCCATATTTTTAGCACATGGAGGAATAACAACATTAGGAGCAAATGTATTTTCTATGGGAATAGTTGGACCTATAGTTTCTTACTTAGTCTTTACAGTAACTAAGAAGAAAAATAAGAAGGCAGCGGTGTTCTTAGCAGCGATGCTTGGTGATTTGGCAACTTATATAACTACAGCAATTCAACTAGGGCTAGCTTTTCCAGCTAGTAATGGGGGATTCCTAACTTCCTTTACCAAATTTATTTCCATATTTGGAATAACTCAAATACCTCTTGCTATAATAGAGGGTATTTTAACAGTTGTAATATTTAAATTCATTGAAAATTATGCAGCTAAAGAAATAAGTGATTTAAGAGAGGTGTAAGGTGTTGAAAAGGAAAAGTATAAGTATAGGAATTGTCTTTGTAGCTTTACTAGTGATGTTATTTATAGCAGGTTCAATTGGAAGTAAAGCTCTTGAGGGCACAGATGACCAGGCGCAAGCTGCAGTAGCACATTTAGATGAGAATTACAAACCTTGGTTTAACAGTGTATGGGAACCATCATCAGATAAAGTTGAAGAGGCTATATTTGCACTTCAAGCAGGGATAGGTATAACTTTTATAATATATTATTTAGGAAGAAAAAAACATGCTAAAACTAATAATGGCACTATCAAGAATTAATAAAATTTCAAAGATACATCCAGTGGAAAAAATACTTTTAAGTATATTTCCAATAATAGTTATAGGATTTTGTCAAAGGGCTATTCCTATTATTGGAAATATAATGGTTTTTATAATACTTCACTTAATATGTGAAAACAATAAAAAGATAGTTGTGAAATTTACTTTAGGGATAACAATTTTTGCTGCAATTTCATCCATTACTTTTGTTTTTGATTATGGATTGAACTACTCTGTAATTATTTTGTTAAAAAGTTTATCAGCGGGACTGTGTTTATCATTTTTTTCTTTAACTACAGCTATAGATGATGTGCTGCTTATTCTTTCTAAAAATAATTACCTTAGAGATATATGTGACATAGCAAAGAGTATGGAAAGATTTATATTACTAATCGATGAAGAGTGGAGAATTCTATATAATTCTATCAAGTCTAGAGGTGGATTTGACGGAGTAAAGTTAAAGATTGAGAATACTGGAAAGATGACAGGTTTGTTATTTATAAATACAATGCACAGATGGAAGAATATAAAAGATGGTATAGACAGTAGAGGGTACAAAGGATACATGCCCTATTTAAACAAAGATTTCAATTTTTCTTATCTAAGATTTGGAGGTATATGTATTTATCTGTTAGGGTTATCTACACTTATATATATTAATATTTAATTCTGCATAATAAGTTTTTTATCCTAAAGTTAAAGTTTTAATTTCAAGTATAATTAGGGGTTGGTAGTATGATACAGCTTATAGCACTAAAGAATGACATAGGAATTGAAATAAGAGAGAAATTTTCTGTAATACAAAAGCGATGCGAAAGTTCATTGAAAAAATTGTCTCAAATATGTGAAGAAGTAGTTATGATAAGTACCTGTAATAGAACAGAAATATACTTCAATTCTTCCTATGACGATTTGAGTATAATAGAAAAGATATTTGAAACTTTAAACTGGGATAAAAGTTTAATGAAATATATTTGCCACCATAAGGAGGAAAAGGCTGTTAGACATCTTATGGACGTAGTTTGTGGGTTTGATTCTCTAATATTAGGAGAAGATCAAATATTGGCTCAGGTAAAAGAAGCTTATGAAACTGCTAGAACAGCAAAAACAGTACATAAGGAACTTCAGAAACTTTTTCTTACTGCAATAACCTGTGGAAAAGAGTTTAGAACGAAATCCAATCTATATAAGATACCAGTATCATCTTCTTCAATAGCAGTTAGTGAAAGTAGAAAAAAAGCAATGAATAGATTTATGATATTAGGTTTTGGTGAGGTAGGGAAGCTAACTGCAAAGTATATAATGTCCGGTAACTTTGAGGTTTTATATATAGCAGTTAGGGATATTAGTATGGTAAATATAGAGGATAGCAGAGTTAAGGTGATACCTTTTGAAAAACGATTAAAGTATTATGAAGATGTAAATTGTATAATATCCTGTACTTCAGCACCTCATACTGTAATAAAGAAAGATGATTTGCCTAACAATAGGAATATGCTTTTATTTGATTTAGCAGTACCGAGAGATTTAGATAGAGATGTGTGTGACTTAAAAAATGTTCAGGTTTATGATATTGACACAGTAAGCCTTATGGACGATAACAACAGAAAATTGAGAAAAGACATAATGAAAGAAAATAGACTTATACTAGAGAAATATATAAAGGAATTTGAACAGTGGCAAAGTTTGCAGAGTATTTCTCAGGAAATAGTGAAATTAAAACAAGCAGGAGAACGGGTATATAAAGAAAGATACAAAACCTTTAGAAACAAAAAGGATACAAAAGACACTGATAAATTAGCGGAAGTACTACTAAAGAGTACATCTGACGCCTTTATAAATAAGGCTATAGAGGTATTAAAAGAAGAACAATTGAAGGGACGTGTCAGTGATTGTATGAAAATAATACAGAGGATATTTTATGTAGTGGAATAGAATATACCTTTCTTTCTCTAATATCTGATAAAGTGAAGGTTCTCATAGTAGGTGGAGGAAGAGCAGCTTTAATAAAAGCTAAAACCTTTTTAAAAAAAGGATGTAATGTTTCTGTAGTGGCAAAGGATTTTATAGAAGAATTTATAGAGTTGAAAAATAAAGAAAATATAACTCTTATAGAAGGAGAATATAACAGCAATCACATAGATAAAAATCATTTAATAATAATTGCAACGAACTGTGCAAGTTTAAATGATGAAATAAGAAAGGATTGCGATAAGGTTTATAAATTATACATAGACTGCAGTAGTCCCAAAGATGGATTATGCATAACCCCTTGTCAAAGGAGTTCTAAGAATATCTCCTTTGGAATTCACACTAAAGCAGGAAGTCCTAAAACATCAGTTTATGTAGCAAATAAGGTTGAAAAGTATTTAGAGGACTTTGATAATTTTATAGAATTTACAGCTTGTATAAGAAATAGGATGAAAAATAGCAGTAACAAAAAAGAAATAATGGATTTTATATGCAGTGATGATTTCTACTTTTTCTGTGAAAGAGGAAAGGAAAGAGAGATTTTCAGCATGTTTTATGATTTAGACTAATTCTTACTCTAAGTAATATAAATGGGATGGTGATATATTGTGACTTTAAAAATTGCAACACGTAGAAGTAAGCTAGCTCAGGTTCAAGCAGATACTATAATAACTATGTTAAAGGAACAGCAAAGCGTAGAAGCTGAAAAGCTCCTTATAGAAACCACAGGAGATTTAAGATTAGATGTTACCCTAGATAAAATAGGCGGAAAAGGGCTTTTTGTTAAAGAAATTGAAATGGCACTGTTTGAAGATGAGGCTGATGCAGCTGTGCATAGTATGAAAGATGTACCTTTTGAAATTCCTGAATTCTTTGAAATAGCAGCAATTCCTATAAGAGAAGATGTAAGAGATGTATTTGTATCTATTAATGGCGTTCATTTTACTGAATTGAAAGAAGGAGCGAAAATCGGTACAAGTAGTAATAGAAGAGCTGAACAACTAAAGATATTAAGACCAGATTTACAAGTAGTACCAATAAGAGGGAATGTTCAGACTAGAATAGATAAAATTGAAAGAGAAAATTTAGACGGCATAATACTTGCAGCAGCAGGACTTAAGAGATTAGGAATGGAGAATATAATTACTGACTATTTTTCAGTAGATGGAATTATTCCAGCGGTTGGTCAGGGAGCTTTAGGTATAGAGATCAAAAAGGGAAGTAAGAATGGTGAATTGTTTAAAAAGCTGAATCATGAAGAAGCTAGAATATGCGTTGAGGCAGAAAGAAGTTTCATGAGAGAACTAAATGGTGATTGTCATTCCACTATAGGAGCTTACGCTGAAACAGAAGGAAGTTTAATGAATATCTTAGGCATATATAATGTAAATGGAAGATTAATAAAAAAAGAAGTAACGGGAAAAAGAGAAGATCATATAGAATTAGGCAAAGAACTAGCTAGAAAAATTTTAAATGGATAGAAGATAATTGTAGTAATATAAAGGACATAATAAGGAGGATAAAGATGGGTAAGGTTTATCTTATTGGTGCAGGACCTGGGGATGAAGAACTTATAACATTAAAGGCGGTAAGAAAGCTTAGTGAGTGTACAGCGGTAATGTACGACAGACTGTCCGGTACAGGAGTTCTAAAGTATTTAAATAAAGATTGCAAGATATACTATTGTGGAAAAGAACCAGGCTGCCATTATAAAACTCAAGATGAAATAAATGATATGCTAGTTAAACTGGCGAAAGATGGCCATATTGTTGGAAGAATTAAAGGGGGAGACCCATATATATTTGGAAGAGGTGGAGAAGAAGCCTTAAGACTTATTGAGGAAGAGATTGAATTTGAAGTTATTCCAGGAATCACCTCGCCTATTTCTGTATTAAATTACGGAGGAATACCTGTAACTCATAGAAAGATAGCTAGAAGCTTTCATGTTTTCACTGGAATGAGTGCTGATAAGCTAGAGGTAGATTGGAAAGCAGTTGCTGGTGTTGGAGGCACACTTATATTCCTAATGGGATTTGAGAACTTGGGAGGGATATCAAAGAATCTACTGGAAAATGGTATGGATGAGAATACTCCTAGTGCAGTAGTGATGAGAGGAACTACTTCTAAGCAGAAAAAGGTTGTAGGAACTTTAAAAGATATAAAAGACAAAGCTATAGAAGCTGGGCTCCACTCACCTTGTATTATAGTTGTTGGAAAAGTTGTTGAATTTAATGATAAGTTAAATTGGTTTGAGAGGAAGCCTCTTTTTGGACAGAATATCTGTATTACACGTTCAAAGGAACAATCAAAGGAGATAAGAGAAAAACTTATAGACTTAGGAGCACAGGTTACAGAGGTAAACTCTATTGATATAAAATATACTTCTGAAAACCTAGATAATTTTATAAATAATTTAGCTGATTACAATTACATTGTTTTTACTAGTGTAAATGGAGTAAATAGCTTTTTTGATTACCTGAGACAGAAGGACTATGATATAAGAAATATAAAGGGAACCTTTGCAGCTATAGGACCTGCTACAGAAAAAGCAATAAAGGACAGAGGGATTATTCCAGAAATAATCGCAGAAAAGTTTGTTGCTGAAAGTCTTTTTGATAAAATGAAGAACTTTGTAAAGGCAGGAGATAAAATATTATTACCAAGATCAAAACAGTCTAGGCCTTACTTAGCTGAAGTTCTGAAAGAGGTTGGATGTTATGTAGATGAATGCTTCACATATGAAACTATAACAGGAGAATTGATAGATCCTAGTTCTTTTGAGGAAGTAGATACAGTTATTTTTACAAGTCCAACTACAGTAAATAATATGATAGAACTTGTAGGTCTGGAAGCTGTAAAAAAGAAGAAAGCTATTTCCATAGGACCTATAACTGGGAAAGCCTTGGAAATTAATAATATAACCTATGAAATATGTGAGGAATATACCACTGAAGGAGTTATTAAAAAGTTATTAGAATGCTAGTAACCCGATAAATCAATACTTTAAGCTTATAATTAAAATTAATTATATAAAAGTTGATAATAAATTATTTAACTGTCAACTAAAAATAAATTATAAAGGGGTAATGACAAATGTTTAGAAGACACAGAAGACTTAGACAAAATGAAGTTGTAAGATCCATGGTAAGAGAGACTATACTTGATCCATCAGATTTTATATATCCTCTATTTGCAGTAGAAGGAACAAATATTAAGAAGGAAATCTCATCATTACCAGGAAATTATCATATTTCTGTAGATAGATTACAAGAAGTAGTAGAAGAAATTACAGAAGCAGGAGTTAAAAGTGTAATATTATTTGGAATTCCAGATCATAAAGACGAATGTGGTAGTGGAGCTTACGATGAAAACGGAATAATACAAAAGGCTATAAGAAAGATAAAGGAAGTAAATAAGAATATTTATGTTATTACAGACGTTTGTATGTGTGAATATACAAGTCATGGACACTGTGGAATAATTCATGGTGAGGATGTAGAGAATGATGAAACTTTAGAATACATAGCTAAAATATCTTTATCTCATGCTAAAGCAGGAGCAGATATGATAGCTCCATCAGATATGATGGATGGCAGAATAGATGCTATAAGAGAAATATTAGATGAAAATGGCTATAAAAATATTCCTATCATGGCTTACAGTGCTAAATACTGTTCAGCTTTTTATGGTCCTTTTAGAGAGGCAGCAGACTCAGCTCCTCAATTTGGAGATAGAAAAACTTATCAAATGGATCCAGCTAACGTAAGAGAAGCTATGCTAGAAATTGAAGATGATATAAATGAGGGTGCAGACATTATAATGGTTAAACCAGCAATGTCTTATTTAGATGTAATAAGAGTAGCTAGAGATAGATTTGATGTGCCAGTAGCTGCTTATAATGTAAGTGGTGAGTATGCTATGGTTAAAACAGCAGCTAAAGCAGGACTTATAGATGAAAAGAGAGTTGCTTTAGAAATGCTTACATCTATAAAGAGAGCTGGAGCAAAAATGATTATAACTTACTATGCTTTGGAAGCAGCTAGATGGCTTAGAGAAAAGTAATAGAGCTCATAGGCAGAAATATAATAAACCCTTAGGAGATGAAAGTTGTGAGAAGTTCAGATATATTTAATGAGTCTAACATATATATGCCAGGAGGAGTAAACAGCCCTGTTAGAGCATATACAGGATTAGATATAACTCCACCTGTAATTAAGAAGGGATTAGGAGCTCATATTTTTGACGAAGATGGAAAAGAGTATGTAGATTTTATTGGAGCATGGGGGCCTATGATACTTGGCCATTGTGACGGGGATGTAGTAAAGGCAATAAAAGATACAGCAGAAAATGCAATAGCCTTTGGAGCACCTACAGAGCTTGAATTAAAATTAGCAAAACATATCTGTACCACAATAGATAATGTAGATATGATTAGAATGGTCAATTCTGGTACAGAGGCTACTATGAGTGCTATAAAGCTTGCAAGGGGCTGCACTAAGAGAGATAGAATTATAAAGTTTGCTGGCTGCTATCATGGACATTTTGATGGATTTTTAGTAGAAGCAGGTTCAGGAGTTCTTACAGCAAATATTCCTGGTTCACCAGGAGTACCAAAGGGCAGCATAGAGAACACGTTAATAGCTCAGTATAATGACATAGAAAGTGTAAAAGTACTTTTTGAAAAGCACGGCGAAGAGATAGCAGCAGTTATCATAGAGCCTATTGCAGGAAACATGGGAGTTATACCTGCTCACAAGAAATTCTTGGAAGATTTAAGAGAACTTTGTACACAATACGGAACTATCTTAATATTTGATGAGGTTATGACTGGTTTCAGAGTAGCTTACAAAGGGGCACAAAGCCTTTATGGAGTTAAACCAGACTTATCAACTTTTGCTAAGATTATGGGCGGTGGTCTTCCATCTGGGGCCTATGGCGGAAGAAGAGATTTAATGGAACAACTATCACCTATGGGGCCGGTTTACCAGGCAGGAACTATGTCTGGAAATCCCCTAGTTATGGCAGCAGGATATACAACCCTTACAAAGCTTCATAGTAATCCACAGTACTATGATTATATGGATAAAATAGCAGAAAAGCTTCAAAAGGGAGCGGAAGAGGTAGCTAAGGAAAAAGGTCTTCCTTTAGTTATAAATAGACGTGTAAATATGATGACTCTATTCTTTAATGAAGGTGGAGAAGTTACTAACTATAAGCAGGCAAGAGCTTGTGACACTAAATTGTATGGAAGATTCTTTAAGCATATGTTAAAGGGTGGAATGTTTATGTCACCAGCACAGTTTGAAGCTATGTTTATAGGTGTAAGACATACAGAAGAAGATATAGAAAAGTTTATAGACTTAATGAGAAAATTTTAAACTGAAGCTTGACTTATAGATTAAGGAAATCTAAAGCTAGACTTATGTTCTGGGATATGTTGTTAATAGCAATATATCCCTCTGTATAAATTAAGTTTCTAAGTTTGTTTATCTAATATGGACAAGTAGTTTAGAACTTAAACTTATTCTGGACATAGAAATATTAGAGGATAAGTATAAGTTTGGAGCTTGGCAATTATATAAAATACATTAAGAAAAGTGGTGATACACTTGAAAAGTATAGTTATATCCTCAAATAGCAGTGGTGGGGGAAAGACCACTGTAACATTAGGTATTATGAAGGCTTTGATGAAGAAGGGTTTTGATGTTCAGGGGTATAAAGTTGGACCAGACTACATTGATCCTGCTTTTCACAGCTATATAACAGGAAAGCCTTCCAGAAATTTAGATTTGTATCTTATGGGAGAAAAGGGGGTTAAGGCTTCTTTTTCCAGAGGAAAAGGTGATATGGGAATAGTTGAAGGTGTTATGGGACTTTACGATGGCAAGGGAATAGATTCACAGTACTCAACTGCCCATTTATCTAGGGTTTTAAATCTTCCTATTTTATTGGTGATTACACCTAAAGCACAAAGTGCAACTTTGTGTGCAGAAATTAATGGAATTATGAATTTTGAAAAGGTAAATATTGCGGGAGTAGTATTTAATAATATAAGTGAAAGTTATTACAAATTACTAAAAGCAGCAGTGGAGAAGAACTGCAATACTATTGTATTTGGATATGTACCTAAAAATGAAAAACTTTCTTTAAAGAGTAGACACCTTGGGCTGGTACAAAGTAGTGAAATAGACGATTTAAAGGAAAAAATTGATCTGTGCAGCGAATTGATTTTGCAGCATGTTAACTTAGAAAAACTTATAGGTTATTTTAAAGAAACTGAAAATTATGATGATAAATATCATTTAGAAAATAGAGGAATAAGAACAGCGGTACCTTATGATAAAGCCTTTAGCTTTTATTACAGGGAGAACATTGAACTATTACAAGAGGCTGGAGAAGTAGTTTTTTTTAGTCCACTAGAGGATGATAAGCTGCCAGAGAATATAGATTTTCTTTATATTGGAGGTGGGTACCCAGAAGTATTTATAGAGGAATTAAATAAAAATAAATCCATGCTCAGCAGCATTAAAGAGGAGTTAGAAAAAGGTCTTAAATGTTATGCCGAATGTGGAGGGCTGATGTACCTTACAGAAGGTATTCAAGGATTAGACAGTGATGAAGTACTTAACTCTGTAGGTTTTTTAAAGGGAAAGACTTATATGACAAAAAAACTTCAAAATTTTGGGTATGCTAAATTAAAGGTAGAAAAGGATAACGGAGTTTTACCTAAAGGTACAGAAATAAACTGTCATGAGTTTCATAAGTCCTATGTAGACTTGGAAGAAGAAAAGGTTTATCTTCTTACAAAGGAAATTTACGATGGTACATTAAAAAACTGGAGTTGTGGATTCGTAAAGAACAATACTTTAGCAGCTTATGGACATGTTCACTTTTTTGGAAATATAGAGATGCTGAAAAAGCTATTATATAGATAAAAACTATGGATTTTAGAAAATCACATAAAACTTAATATTAAGGGGGAAAAATAATGAGGTTAATTGAAGAAACAATAGAAAGTATAAAGCCAGCATATGAGGATGTTATTAAAGAAGCATGGCTTAGAATAGATAGTCTTACAAAGCCCCTAGGAAGTTTAGGAGAACTTGAAGAAATTGCAGCAAAGATGGCTGGCATTACAGGTAAAATACATAATAAGATAGATAAGAAAAGTGTAGTGATTATGTGTGCTGATAACGGAGTATGTGATGAGGGAGTAAGTAATTGTCCTCAGGATTTTACAGTAACAATAACTAATAACCTAACAAGAGGCATAACAGGAGTATGTACCTTAGCACGTTTTGCAAATTCCGATATAACTGTAGTAGATGTTGGGGTAAAGGGAGAGTTTAACAATCCTAAGATAATAGACAAAAAAGTTGCATATGGAACTAAAAACATTGTTAAGGAAGCAGCTATGACAAGAGAAGAGGCAATACAAGCTATTGAAGCAGGTATTGAGATTGTAGACAAGCTAGCTAAAGAAGGATATAACCTGTTAGGCACAGGTGAAGTTGGAATAGGAAATACTACAACAAGTTCAGCAGTATTAAGTGCTTTATCAGGATTATCTGCGGATGCTGTAGTAGGTAAAGGCTCAGGATTAACAGAGGAACAGTTTCAAAATAAGAAAGAAGTAGTACAAAGGGCTATAGATGTAAATAAGCCTAATAAAGAAGATGTGATAGATGTTTTATCTAAGGTGGGAGGTTTTGATATAGCAGGACTTTGTGGATGTTTCTTAGGCGCTGCTAAAAATAGAATTCCTATTGTTATAGATGGTATTATATCTTCAGCAGCAGCACTATGTGCTTATAGATTAAATAATTATGCTAAGGATTTTATGTTCCCTTCCCATTTATCTGCAGAACCAGGTGTAGTTTATATAGCTAAAGAGTTAGGGGTAAACCCAATGCTTAATTTAAGAATGAGATTAGGTGAGGGATCAGGATGTCCACTTGCTTTTAATATAATAGAATCTGCACTTTATACCATGGATAACATGGCTACTCTTGAAGAGGCAACTATAGATGGAAGTTGTC
The DNA here is from genome assembly GCF_033659955.1 of Clostridium tanneri. Taxonomy (NCBI): domain Bacteria; kingdom Bacillati; phylum Bacillota; class Clostridia; order Eubacteriales; family Clostridiaceae; genus Clostridium; species Clostridium tanneri. The sequence continues at coordinate 36,291 of NZ_JARUJP010000013.1, read as the reverse complement.
TTGTAGACATAAGAGAAAAATAATAATAAAAAATCATAGAAGGGAAAATCACAGATGGATTATATAAAAATTCCTATGGATATAGAAAAAAGGAGCTTTGAAATAATAGGAGAAGAGATGGGAGACCACAATTTTTCAGATAGGGAGCTTCAAATAATAAAAAGAGTTATACACACCACCGCAGACTTTCAATTGAAGGATTTAACATATATTAGAGAAGGTGCAATAGAGGCTGCTTTAGAACTATTAAAAAAAGGTGTAACTATATATACAGATACTAATATGGCTGCATCTGGTATAAGTAAGGCAACTCTAAAAAAGTTAAACTGCAAGGTGGAATGTTACGTAGGTAGAGAGGATATTGCTGAGATAGCTAAGGAAAGGGGAATAACTCGTTCAATGGCAGCTGTGGAAAAGGCAGTTGAGGAAGGGGTAGAGTTCTTTGTCTTTGGTAATGCTCCTACAGCCTTATTTAAGCTTAAAGAACTTACCTTAGCAGGAAAAGCAACTCCTAAGTTTATAGTGGGGGCTCCTGTGGGATTTGTAGGAGCTGCAGAATCTAAGGAAGAAATTGAAAAAATGGATATACCTATGATAACTATAAGAGGAAGAAAAGGTGGAAGCAATATTGCTGCAGCCATAGTAAATGCACTAATGTATATGATAATAAGGTGATAATATGTTAGATATGTATGTAAATTGTGATGGTAAAAGGCTTAGATGTGGATATACTACTGGTTCCTGTGCAGCAGCAGCAGCTAAGGCAGCAACTATGATGCTTTATAACGGAGGGCAATTAAAGGAGATAAAGATAGATACTCCAAAGGGAATAGAGCTTAATCTTCCTATAGAAAAGATAAATATGGGAGATAACTTCGTTGAATGTTGTGTAGTAAAGGATGGAGGAGATGATCCTGATGCTACCCATGGATTAGAGATATGGGCTAGAGCGGATAAAAGGAGCGAGGGGTATACCCTAAAAGGCGGAAAGGGTGTAGGAACAGTTTGCGGGGAAGGGCTTTATGTAAAAAAAGGTGAGCCTGCTATTAACCCCGTTCCTCGTAAGATGATAGAGAAGGAAGTTAAAGAAGTTCTTCCAAGGGATAAGGGAGTAGAAATTACTATATTTGTACCAAAGGGAGAAGAAGTAGCTAAAAAGACTTTTAATCCAAGACTTAACATACAAGGCGGTATATCTATTCTTGGAACTACAGGTATAGTAATGCCTATGTCAGAAGAGGCGCTTATGCAGTCTGTAGAACTTGAAATGAACCAAAAAATAGCTAAAGGGCATAAAGACATCATACTTATATTCGGAAATATGGGAGAAAAATTTGGAGAAAGTATAGGCTTAGACACTAGTAAGATGGTTGTTATGTCCAACTATGTCGGCTTTGCACTAAACTGTTGTATGTCTAAGAATATTAAAAAAATACTTGTGGTAGGCCACATAGGAAAGCTTTGTAAAATAGCTTCAGGATGCTTTAACACTCACAGTAGAGTTTGCGATGTTAGATTAGAAACCTTAGCCTTAGAGTTAGCTCTTATGGGAGAAGATAGAGAGCTAGTTGAGAAGGTTTATAATGAAGAGACTACAGAAGGGGCAGTAAGGCTTCTGGGTGATGGATATGAGCAGCTGTATAGGAATATAGGACTGAAGGTGAAAAAGAGAATAGAGCAGTATGCTTATGATAGTATAAAAGCTGACGTTATTATGTACTCCATGGATAAAGGAATATTATACAGTAGTGTAGAATAAATTAATTAGCTGATAAAGCTAAGTCAGTAAGGATTTTATTAAATTATTTATAGTAAAGAAATTTTATTAATAGAGGTTTATAGTATGGATGGTAAAGTGTATGTTGTAGGTATAGGCCCTGGGCATAAAGATTATATATTACCTAAAGCAGTTGATACTCTAAAAAAATCTGATTTAATACTTGGATTTGAAAGAGCTATTGAAAGCTTAGCTTTTATTGACGGGAACAAAATTATTGTAAAAAAGCTCTCAGAAATAATTAATATAATAAATTCAAGTGAGTATAAAAGAATATCTATTGCAGCTTCTGGAGATCCTCTTTTCTATGGAGTAACGGATTATTTAAAAAAGAATTATTCAGGAAACTTAGAGGTTATTCCGGGACTAAGTTCTTTTCAATATATGATGGCAAGAATAGGCAAGAGTTGGCAAGGATGTTTTTTAGGAAGCCTTCATGGAAGAGAAGATAACTTCCATAAAGTTGTAAGAGAGAATAGAATTTCTATATGGCTTACTGATAACAAGCACTCTCCTTCATATTTGTGCAAGGTTCTAGAAGAAAAAAATATTAATGTTAAAGTTTATGTTGGAGAAAACCTTTCTTATGAGGATGAAAAAATAACTAAAGGAACTGCTGAGGAAATAAAAAATATGGAATTTAGTAATCTCTGCGTTGTAACAATAGAGAATGAAGATATGAGTAACAAGCTTTAAATCTAATTTTATTTAAGTAGGTGAGTTAATTATATGATTTATATAAAAGATGAAGAGTTTATACGGGGAGATTGTCCTATGACTAAAGAGGAAGTTAGGATTTTAAGCACCGCAAAGCTTGAATTAAAAGAAAATTACAGAGTTATAGATATAGGCGCTGGTACAGGTTCTATAAGCATACAGATATCTACAATGTGTACAAGTGGACAGGTAATAGCTGTTGAAAAAGATGAGGAAGCATTAAGAGTAATTAAATTAAACAGAGAGAAATTTGGTGCTAGTAATCTGACCATAATTGAAGGAGAGGCACTAGCTGTAGAAAAGGATATAGACCTTTTATTTGATGCTATATTTATTGGAGGAAGCGGTGGCAATATTGAAGACATTATAAGATGCTACGATTTAAAACTGAAGACTGGGCATAATATGGTTTTAAACTTTATTACTATAGATAACCTTTATAAAGCTATGAACACATTAAAAGGCTTAAATTATGAAGTAGAGTGCATGCAGGTTTCAATAAGTAAAGCTAGAGGGAAAAGCTATATGATGGCCTCTAATAATAGCATATTTATAGTAACAGGAAAGAAACAATAAGAAAGAAGTACACCTTCATAGAAAGTGAAGTATTAATATATTAAGAAAAGAAGATATATGAGACTGGAGGAAAGAAGTATGGAAAGGTTAGGAACACTATACGGTATAGGTGTAGGACCAGGAGATGAAGAATTGTTAACTCTTAAAGCTGTGAACGTCCTAAAAAAGTGTCCAGTAATAGTGGCACCGTCTGCTAGGGAAGGTGGCAGTAGTATAGCTTTAGATACTGCTAAGAACTTCATAGGTGAAGATAAGGAAGTTATGATAAAACATTTTCCAATGGGGGGAGAGGAGCAGGAAGGAAAGATATATGAAGCTTTCCAGGCTATAGAGGAGAAATTAAAGGAAGGTAAGGATGTAGCTTTTCTTACCATAGGAGACCCTTTTGTATATAGTACATATATATATCTTTTAAGATACATAAAAGAGCAGGGATATAAGACGGAAACAGTACCAGGAATTACATCCTTCTGTGCCGCTGCAAGCCTTGCAGGGGAAACTTTAGTAATTGGAGATGAAAGAGTTTTGATTCTTCCTGCAAACCAAGTGGATAAAATAACAGATGAAAAATTTGTGGTAATAATGAAGGTTTATAAACTTGAAGAAAAGGTTTTAAATGTTCTAGAAGAGAAGGGCTTCAGGTATACCTTTGTAAAGAGGGCTTACAGAGAGGGACAGGAAGTTCTAAGAGATAGAGAGGAAATATTGTCTGGCAGAGACTATATGTCACTTATAATAGCACAGAGAGATTAAAAGGAGAGAAGCACATGGAAAATGTAGTTTATTTTATAGGAGCAGGACCAGGGGATCCAGATTTAATAACAGTAAAGGGAAGAAAGATTTTATCAGAGGCAGATGTAATAATTTATGCAGGATCTTTAGTAAGTAAGGAACACTTTCAGTACTGTAAAGGTGATGTAGAAATTCATAATTCAGCTTCAATGACACTAGAGGAAGTTATTGAAGTAATAAATAACTCTTACAAGGAAAATAAAAAAATAGTAAGATTACACACTGGTGATCCTGCTATATATGGAGCTATAAAAGAACAGATGGATGAGCTTGAGAAATTAAAGATACCTTATCAGGTTGTACCAGGAGTAAGCTCCTTTACAGCGGCAGCAGCAGCCATAAAAAAGGAATTTACTTTACCAAATGTAAGTCAGACAGTTATACTTACAAGAGTTGAAGGAAGAACTCCTGTACCTGAAAAAGAAGATTTAGAGAGACTAGCTAGCATAGGAGCATCTATGGCTCTTTTCCTTTCAGTGAATATGATAGATAAAGTAGTTGAGAGACTTAGAAAAGGCTATGGAAGAAATGTACCAGTGGCAGTTATACAAAGGGCTACCTGGGAAGATCAAAAGGCTGTTATAGGAACCTTAGATGACATTGCAGAAAAGGTTAAGGCAGAAAATATCACTAAAACAGCTCAAATACTTGTAGGAGATTTTATAAACTGTGAGTATGATAAGAGCCTTTTATATGATGAAAGCTTTACTCACATGTTTAGAACAGCTAAAGATGAAAATAGCAGTAATTAATGTTACTAATTCAGGAGAGATTATTACTGAAAAACTAAGAGATAACTTAGATATAGATTTCTATCCTAGGGAACTTATAAAGGAACTTGGTATAAAAGAAATTGCCAAAAGGGCAATGGAGAAATATAAAGCAGTAGTATTTATAAGCTCCACTGGCATAGCTGTACGAGCTATAGCAGAATATATAAGGGGAAAAGATAAAGACCCAGCGGTGATAGTTATAGATAGCTGCGGTAATTTTGTTATAAGTCTTTTAAGTGGTCATCTAGGAGGAGCTAATGAACTTACTGAGAGGATAGCTGAAATACTGGGCAGTACTGCTGTAATTACCACAGCAACAGATAACTTAGGTGTTGTTGCACCAGATATGATTGCTAAAAATAATGGCTTAGTAATAGACAGTCTCAAGAATGCCAAGGAGATAGCTGCTTTATTAGTAGATAATAAAAGAGTAGCTTTTCTTGATCCAAAGGGCCGTATATCTGTACCAAAAGGATATACTAGTGAACTAGAGGACATAGATGGACTTGTTTTTATTGACCATAGCTTAAAAGATAAATATAAGTCTATGAAAATACCAGTTCTAAAATTGATAAGAAAAGATATAGTACTAGGAATTGGCTGTAGAAAAAATTTTGATACAGAGAAAATGAAAGAAAATATAGTAGATTTGCTAAAAGATAAGAATTTAGATGAGAGAGCAGTAAAAACTATAGCTACCGTTGAAGTTAAAAAGGATGAGGAAGCCATATTAAAGCTTGCTGAGTATTTTCATTGTGAACTTAAGATTTTTTCACTGGATGAAATAAAAAAGGTGCACAACAAGTATGAAGGCAGCGATTTTGTAGAAAAGACCATAGGCGTAAGGGCAGTCTCAGAACCCTGTGTAGAACTTTTAGGAGCTAAACTTATTACGGATAAGATTAAAGTTAACGGTATGACAGTATGTATAGGAGAGATTTAATAAGTACATTTAACTTACATAAAGAAAAGGAAGTGTTAACATGGGAAAACTATACGTTGTAGGAATCGGGCCTGGTGGACTTGACCATATGACCTTAAAGGCAGTAAAAGCAATAGAAGAAAGTGAAGTTATTGTAGGATATACAAAATATATAGAAATGATAAAACCATTAGTTAAAGATAAGAATGTAGTTTCTACTGGTATGCGCGGAGAGGTAGAAAGATGTAAACAAGCCCTAGAACTATCTAAAAATAATATAGTATCAATAGTAAGTACCGGTGATGCTGGTATTTATGGCATGGCAGGACTTATTTTGGAGATGAGAACTGAAGAAGATGTTGAGGTAATTCCAGGTGTAACAGCATCTTCAGCAGCAGCGTCAAGGATTGGGGCACCGCTTATGCATGATAACTGTAACATAAGCCTAAGTGATCTCATGACTCCCTACGATTTAATTAAGAAGAGAGTTGAACTTGCAGCGGAAGGGGATTTCATTATATCTCTATATAATCCTAAAAGTAATGGCAGACCTCTGTATTTAAGGGAATGTATTGATATTGTAAAAAAGCATAGAGAAGGAGATACTCCAGTAGCAGTAGTTAAAAACGCTTTAAGAGAAGGGGAAGAAGTAACATTATTTACATTAGATACTTTTGATGATAGTATAGTTGATATGTTCTCTATAGTAATTATAGGAAATAGTAATAGTTTTATTAAAGATGGACAATTTATAACTCCAAGAGGATATACTGTCTAAGCAGAAAGGCAAATTATAAAAAACAAGAGGTGACGGAAATGAGTAAAAAAGGAATATTAGTAGTAAGTTTTGGAACAAGTGTTTTAGAAACCTTTAGAGATTGTATTGAAAGTACAGAAAATAGAATTAAAGAATCTTTTGAAGGCTATGAAGTAAGAAGAGCCTTTACTTCATATATGATAATTAAAAAGTTAAAAGAAGAGAATAAGATTTTTATAGACACAACAGAGGAAGCATTAGAAAAAATGAAATCTGATGGATTTACAGAAGTTTACGTTCAGCCTCTTCATATTATGCCTGGTGATGAGTATGATAAAATAATCAATGGAGTTAATCAGTATAAAGAGTTGTTTGATAAATTAGTTTTAGGAAGACCTATATTATATAGAGAGAAGGACTATCTAATAGCAGCAGAAGCACTAAAGACTCAGCTTCCACAGTTAGAAGGAAATTCTGCAGTAGTTTTAATGGGCCATGGATCTACCCATCCAGCCAATGCAAGTTATACACTGCTTCAATCTATACTACATGACAATGTGTCAGATAAGATTTATGTGGGAACTGTAGAAGGCTATCCTATGCTAGAACATATTATTCCAAAGCTTAAAAAGGATAATATAGAGGAAGTTACTTTAATGCCGTTCATGTTAGTAGCAGGGGATCATGCTATAAACGATATGGCAAGTGATGAGGAAGATTCATGGAAAAGCATATTAGAAAAAGAAGGCTTTAAGGTTAACGTATATCTTCATGGTTTAGGGGAAAATGGAGCATATCAGCAGATATATGTTCAACATATTAAGGACTGTATAGATGGAAATCCTTTAATGATAGGATAAAAATTATTTGTAGATTGGGGTTTTTCAATGATAGGTTTAATTCTTGGAACTTCAGAAGGAAGAAAAATACTATCTCTTTTAAATAACTATACCGAAGATATATTTGTATCTACAGCTACAGATTATGGTGGTGAAATTTTAAAAGATTATAAGTATTCCTACTTGAACACAAAACCATTGCCTTTAGAAGAATTAATATATACCCTTAGAGAAAAGGAGATAAGGCAATTAGTAGATGCAACTCATCCCTATGCCTTAGAAGTTACTAAAAATGCCATAAAGGCCTGTGAAGCCTTAGATATTGAATACATAAGATATGATAGACCTTCTTCTATTCAAAAGTTTATGAATGAAAAATATATTGTCAGAGTAAATGATTATGATGAACTCTATGATAAATTAAAAACTATAGAGGGAACAATACTTAACACCACCGGAAGCAGGAACTTGGACAAGATACTTTCGATGAATCTGGAAAACAGAATAGTACATAGAGTATTGCCTTCTATGAAGGTGATGCAGGAATGTTTTGATAAAGGGATAAAACTTGAGAATTTAATTGCTATAAAAGGCCCTATAAGCTATGAACTTAACTGTGCCTTTATTAAAGAGTATACTGCTAAAGCTATGATTCTTAAGGACAGCGGTATTGAGGGCGGCACAGAAGAGAAGCTTAAGGCTTGTATTGATAATAGTGTATATGGGTTTGTAATAGAAAGAAAGCCAGTAGAATACAAAAATGTTTTTACTGATATAGAAGAACTAGTTAGATATTTAGTATTGAAACATAAATAAAATAAATTGCAAAGGGTGTAGCTTATGGAGTTTATAGTAAACTACCCAGGCAGCTTTGGAGAAGTGCTGCAGGGAAGAATAAATGATAAAGACTTGCTACTATCTTGCCCTGTTAACATTTATACTAAGGTTAGATTATTTGAATGTAATGAAGCTGATAAAAAGTTTAATAATAAAAAATCAGCGGATTTTCTTCATAATATCCTAAAGCTTTGGGGATATGAAGAATATTACAAAAATATTGATATAGAAATTAACTCTGATATACCCTATGGTAAGGGATTAGCAAGCAGCACTGCTGATTTGTGTGGAGTATATTATGCTCTGCTTAAAATGTTTAGAAGAGAGTTTAATGAACAGGAACTAGTAGAACAGTGTATAAAAATTGAGCCAACAGATAGCATCATATTTAAGGAAATGACCCTTTTTGATTATAAAAAAGGACTATTTAAGCAAGCTATTGGTAAGTATATGACCTATAATATTCTTGCTTTTGAAGGAAACAATATAGTAGACACTGTGGAATTTAACAATAAAAATCTACCACCTTTAAGTGATGTAGAAGATTTATTTACAACCTTAAAAGAAGCAGCAGCGGAAAGTAACCTAAAAAAGCTTGCATTTGCAGCTACCGAAAGTATATTAAGAAATCAGAAGAGGTTAAAGTATGATTTCCTGGAAGAGGTAATGAGTATAAAGGATAAAACTTCTGGTATGGGTATAATAGGTGCTCATAGTGGAAGTGTATTAGGTATTATATATGAGGATTTAGAAAGTCTTAAGTTTGCTGAAAAATTGGCTAGAGGGTTGGATCTATGTAAGATATACCCAGTAAAGACTTTAGAAAATATAGATATATAGAAAAGAGGGCATTAATATGGATAACAAAGGATATATTCAAATTTATACAGGAAATGGAAAAGGAAAGACTACTGCAGCTTTAGGATTATCTCTTAGAGCAGTTTGTGCTGGAAAAAAAGTTTTCTTTGGACAATTCGTAAAGGGAATGGAGTACAGCGAATTAAATGCAGCAAAGTATTTACCTAACTTTACATTAGAGCAGTTTGGAAGAAATTCTTTTATTTTTGGCAATCCTACCAAAGCAGATATAAAGGTTGCTGCAGAAGGATTAAAAAGAGCAGAAGAGGTTCTAACTTCCGGAGAATATGATGTTGTAGTCCTAGATGAGATAAACATAGCTATTTTTTATGAACTTTTTAAAGTGGAAGAAGTGATGGAGCTTTTAGATAAGAGAGCTGAAAAGGTAGAGGTAATCTTAACTGGAAGATACGCAAATGAAAAGCTTATAGAAAAAGCAGATTTAGTAACAGAAATGAAGCAAATAAAACACTACTATACACAAGGAGTTCCTGCAAGAAAAGGTATAGAGGACTAGCGGTTTTAAGCTAACTTAATAGAATAAGAAAATAAAGTTAAAAAAGTCCATTTGTTTTGTAATAAAACAAATGGACTTTTTTAAAAAACAGAATATAGGGCTTTTAAAGGACATATATTTTTTGCTAATTAATGTCTGAATTTTCAATATCACGGAAACAGAGGATTCATTAGCTATTTATATGATAGCAAGAGAAATAGTGCTTTTATTTTACAATTATAATTAAATGGACCTATAATTGGACTAATCCATGGATTAATCCGTAGATTGGTCCTTTGACATAGATACAAAGCTGTAATAGAATTTAGATAGTAGGTAGAAGGAGAGTAAGTTTAGCTAGTTTAACCTAAGAGGATATCCTCCTAACTACAGTAGAACTTTAGTTTTGTATAGGAGGCATATGGGATATATGAGTATGAAAAAAGAAAGTTTATTAAGAATTTTAATGGTGATAATAGGTAGTTTGATTTACTCCATTGGAGTTAACACCTTTATTATACCTCATAAGTTTCTTAGTGGAGGAGTAGCAGGTGTAGCAATAATCCTTCAATATATAACAGGTATATCCTCTGGTTATTTTGTAATACTTATAAATATTCCAATATTCTTGATTGGAGTTAAGGCTGTTAACAGGGAATTTGGTGTTTTTAGTTTCATAGGTATGATCGCTATGTCTCTTTCGTTAATACTAACAAGACAACTTCAAAGTTTATATTATATGAGTGACCCTTTGATTTCTTCATTATGTGGAGGTATCTTAATGGGAGTAGGAGCAGGTATAATATTTAGAAATAGAGCCTCACAGGGAGGTACCGACATTGTAGCTGTAGTAGTTAAAAAAAGATATGGAATATCAATAGGAAATATTGGATTTATAATAAATGCTATAATTGTTGCTATTGGAATGTTTATAGGAAATTTGGAAACAGCAGTGTACACTTTAATAGCTATGTATATGAGTTCAACGGTGGTAGATAAGGCTATCCAAGGCTTTGATAAGGAAAAAGTAGTATTTATAGTTACTGGTGATTGTGATAAAATTAAGCAAGCTATTTTACAGAAGTTAGGTAGAGGAGTAACTTATCTCTATGGAGAAGGTGCTTACACTGGAGATAAGAAAAAGGTTATATATTGTATTTTAACCTCAAGAGAACTTGAACAAGCTAAAAGCTTAATTGAAGATATAGACTCCACTGCAGTAGTATCGGTAATGGATACCGCAGAAGTTCGTGGAAAGGGCTTTAAGGCAGCGGCCTTTTAAAAAGCTTAATATAGACCTATAAATAATGTTGTTTATACAGCAGCTTAAATAGATTAATTTGATAGAAACCTTTCTTAGTAATATGGACTAAGGAAGGTTTTTGATTTATTTAAAATATTTAACAGTAAACATATATCAATAATTCACCTAACTTATGCAGAAAATAAAGTTAAATTTCTTTAGGGATTAAAGGATGGTGATTGTGATAAGAGTATTACTGGAAGAGTATATGAATAGAATAAAGTCTATGGATAAAAAAGAGTACTTGTTTGGAGTGATATTATATAGTGCAGCACCTACAGTAGCAGGTCATAAGCCAGCTTCCATAATTACCTTAAGTAGGGATAAGGGTAACTTATATTCATTATGGGAAAAATATAAAAAAGAGTTCTTGTCAGAGTGGATGGTGGAATTCTGCGAGATTAAAAAAACGGAAAATGTAATAACTTTATTATTTTATGATAGTGATCAATTGACAAAGGTGATTTATGAAGAGGAAAACATGAAATTCTTATATAAGTTTGGATATAGGGAATATTTTAGTTTAGAGGAAAATTTAGAGGTTTTAAAGTTAAGGTTTGAAGAATCCTTCCCTCATGAGATAGGGCTATTCTTAGGAATACCTTTAGAAGATGTAATTTGTTTTATAGAATCACCAGATAAAGAATGTCTGCTTTGTGGTTATTGGAAGGTCTATAACAATGTTGAATATGCTAAGGAAAGTTTCTCAAAGTATGATACTGACAAAAACACTGTAATTAATTGTGTTTTACAAGGAATTCTCCCTTCATTGGTTATGAGAGGTTGATAATGAAAATATATGTTGATATTATAAAAAAATAGTGGTATTATGAAATCATAAAAAAATAAGTCTTCAGGGCGGGGTGAGATTCCCCACCGGCGGTATAGCCCGCGAGCCGTAAGGTATGATTCGGTGAAACTCCGAGGCCGACAGTAAAGTCTGGATGAAAGAAGATAGATATGAGATAGCTTAATTTACATTAGAAGATATATGCATAAGTGGATATATTAAATGTGATACTATAAAAGTTACTCTATATTTGTGAAAGTTAACGCTCTGAATTTTTTCAGAGCGTTTTTTATTTATATAAATCTGTATTCTTTTTTAATAATTGGGGATTTATTTAATTATAAAAGAAACTTAATTAAAAGGTTTGGAGGTGTGAAATGGAAACTAAATATATGAAAAGGGCATTAGAATTAGCTGCTATGGGAATTGGATATACTAACCCTAATCCTTTAGTTGGAGCTGTAATAGTCAAAGATGGAAAGATTATTGGAGAAGGATATCATGAAGTTTACGGAAGCAATCATGCAGAAGTAAATGCCTTTAAAAATGCCACCGAAGACGTTAAAGGTGCAACCATGTATGTGACACTGGAGCCTTGTTCACATTATGGTAAAACTCCACCCTGTGCAAAGGCAATAGTTGAAAAAGGAATCAAGAAGGTTGTTATAGGTTTAAAAGACCCAAACCCTCTAGTAAGCGGAAAAGGCATCCAGATACTAAAGGATAACAATATTGAAGTTGTTACTGGTGTTATGGAAGAAGAGGGGAGAAAACTAAATGAAATCTTTTTGAAATACATAACAACAAAGCTTCCCTTTTGTATTTTAAAAACAGCCATGACCTTAGATGGCAAAATTGCAGCCTATACTGGAGATTCAAAGTGGGTTACAAACGAATTTTCTAGAAAATTTGTTCATCAACTAAGGCATAGGGTTTCATCTATTATGGTAGGCATAGGGACAATACTAGCAGATGACCCCCTCCTAACAACAAGACTTGATACTGGCAATGGAAGTGATCCAATAAGGATTATAGTTGATAGTAATACAAGAATTCCATTAGAAGCTAAGGTACTTCACGTACAGTCTAAAGCAAAAACAATCATAGCCACCACGGAATTGGCAGATGGAAATAAGTTAAAAGCTTTAGAAAGTGCTGGTGCGGATATTATTATTACTCCATTAAAAAATAATAGAGTAGATTTAAGTTATCTTATGAAAGCCCTGGGAGAAAGAGCTATAGATAGTGTGCTTTTAGAAGGTGGAAGTGAATTGAACTATTCTGCTGTTGAGGAAGGTATTGTTGACAAAGTTAACGCTTTTATAGCCCCAAAGATTATAGGTGGCAGAGAAGCAAAAACACCAGTTGGAGGATTAGGAAAAGCCCTTATGAGTGAAGCCATTTCAATTGAAAATATTGAAATACACAGCTTTAAGGATGATGTAATGTTAGAGGGCTATGTAAAAAAACACTAGATTGGATTTAATATATGAGATTGACCAATATAGAAGGAAAGGAGGACTTCTTTATGTTTACTGGGTTAGTAGAGGAAGTAGGAATCATACAGGCTATAATTAAATCTACAAAATCTGCCAGGATTACTATTAAAGCAAAGAAAGTACTAGAAGAAGTAAAGCTGGGGGATAGTATAAGTACTAATGGAGTATGTTTAACAGTAACAGATTTTAGTACAAATCATTTTACCGTTGATGTAATGGCAGAAACTATGAGAAGAAGCAACCTAAAGAATTTGTCTTCAGGAGATGAAGTTAATTTAGAAAGGGCTTTAAGAGTAGGAGATAGACTGGGAGGTCATATGGTTAGTGGTCATATTGATGGGATAGGGGTAATAGCTAAATATGAAAATGAAGATAACGCTGTTTGGATTACCATCAGTACCTCCCCAGAAATATTAAGATATATTGTGGAGAAGGGATCTATTGCTATTGACGGAGTAAGTTTAACAGTGGCCTATGTAGACGATTCAATATTCAAAGTATCTATAATACCACATACAAGAGATGCCACAACATTGCTAAGGAAGAAAACAGGCGATATGGTTAATCTAGAATGTGATATGGTTGGTAAGTATATTGAAAAGCTAATCTTTGTTAAGGAAGAGCCGGAGATAAAAAAAGGTATTGACCTGGATTTTTTAAGTAAAAACGGATTTGTATAGACTTAATTTTCGAAATAGTAAAATTACGAAAAATACAATAAAAATTTAAAGAATTAAGATAGGGGGAATAAAAGTGTATAAGTTTAATACTATTGAAGAAGCTATTGAAGATATTAGAGAAGGTAAAATAATTGTTGTTGTAGATGATGAAGATAGAGAAAATGAAGGAGATTTACTAATGGCAGCAGAAAAGGTAACTTCTGAAGCCATTAATTTTATGGCAAAGTACGGAAGAGGATTAATCTGTATGCCAATTACAGGCGAAAGATTAGATGAACTACATATCCATCCAATGGTATCAGAAAATACAGATCCACATAAGACTGCTTTTACGGTGTCAATAGATGCAGCAGAAACTACTACAGGAATATCAGCCTATGAAAGAGCAGCTACAATTAGAAAAGTATTAGACCCAAAGGCGGAAGAAAAGGACTTCAAAAGACCAGGTCATGTTTTTCCACTAGAGGCTAGAAAAGGTGGAGTGTTAAAGAGAGCAGGTCACACAGAGGCTGCTGTGGATTTTGCAAAACTTGCAGGATTATATCCAGCTGGAGTAATCTGTGAAATTATGAGTGAAGATGGAACAATGGCAAGAACTCCAGAACTTATGGAGTATGTAAAAGAACATAATTTGAAGATTGTTACCATTGCAGATTTAATTGCTTACCGTAGAAAAAATGAAGTTTATATAAAAAGAGTAACGGAAGCTAAAATGCCTACAAAATATGGAGAATTTAAAATAATTGGTTATGAAAATACGCTAAATGGTGAACATCATGTTGCTTTAGTTAAAGGAGAAGTTGCTGGTGAAGAACCTGTTTTAGTAAGAGTTCATTCTGAGTGTCTTACAGGAGATGCCTTTGGATCTTTAAGATGCGATTGTGGAGAACAATTTGCAGCAGCAATGAAAGAAATTGAAGAAGAAGGAAGAGGTGTTCTTCTATATATGCGTCAGGAAGGCAGAGGAATTGGACTTATTAATAAGTTAAGAGCCTATGCTCTTCAGGATCAAGGTATGGATACTGTAGAAGCAAACTTAGCTTTAGGGTTTGAAGCTGACATGAGAGATTATGGTATAGGAGCACAAATATTAGCTGATCTTAAGGTTGAGAAAGTAAATCTAATGACAAACAATCCAAGGAAGATAGCTGGTCTTTCAGGATATGGAATAGAAATTTTAAATAGAGTACCAATTCAAATGAATCATAATGAGAGAAATGAATATTATTTAAAAACTAAAAAACAAAAATTAGGTCATATGTTAAATTTTAAGGAGGAACAATAAGATGAAAGTTTATGAAGGAAGTTTAATAGCACAAGGGTTAAAGTTTGGGATTATAGTAGGAAGATTTAATGAATTTATAGGAGGAAAACTATTATCTGGTGCAATTGATGGATTTAAGCGTCATGGTGTTGAAGAAGAAAATATTGAAATTGCATGGGTTCCAGGAGCTTTTGAAATTCCCCTTGTAGCAAAAAAAATGGTAAACACAAAAAAATATGATGCTGTAATATGTTTAGGGGCTGTAATAAGAGGGGCAACACCACACTTTGAGTATGTATCTGCTGAAGTATCAAAAGGGGTTGCAAGCGTTTCTCTAGAAACAGGAGTGCCAGTTGTTTTTGGTGTGTTAACTACAGATACTATCGAGCAGGCTATAGAGAGGGCAGGAACAAAGGCTGGAAATAAAGGATATGATGCTGCAGTTACTGCAATAGAAATGGCTAATTTACTAAAGCAAGTTTAATATGTAGAACTCTATAGAGCAGGATGGGAATTCAGGTAGATAAAATCTATCTGAATTTCTTTATCCGAATCTAATCCAGGTTTCACTTTATAAATAAATATAAGGAAGTGAAGAGCAAATGATTAATTTTGAGAATATAAAAACTATCTTTTTTGATTATGATGGAACTTTGCATGACAGTATGAAAATCTATGGCCCTGCCTTTAAGAAAGCCTATGCTTATCTTGTGGAAAATAAATTTGCAGAGCCAAGACAGTGGAAGGATGAAGAAATTAGCTATTGGTTAGGCTATAACAGCCAGGAGATGTGGGAAAACTTTATGCCTAATTTACCAAAGGCAATACAGGATAAAGGTAGGCAAATAGTTGGAGATGAAATGAAGTCACTTATAGAACAGGGAAAGGCAGTTTTGTATGAAGGTGCAGTAGAAACATTAGATTACTTAAGGAATAAAGGCTATAATTTAGTTTTCATCAGTAATTGTAGAATATACTATAGAGATTCACATGCAAAGCTATTTAACTTGCATAACTATTTTCAAGATATGATATGCTCAGAGGAATATGATTTTATTCCCAAGTATGAAATCTTAGCTAAAGTAAAAGATAAGTATTCAGAAGAGATGGTTATAGTTGGAGATAGAAAACACGATATAGAAGCAGGAAAGAAAAATCATATATATACTATTGGGTGTGATTATGGTTTTGCACAGCCCGGTGAGTTAGAAGAAGTTGATGTTGTTATCCATAATATCAGTGAACTAAAGGAGTATTTTTAGGTAATAAGTTTAAGTTTATACATCAAAAGGGGCTGTAGCACTAAGAATAAAGTTCCCAACATATTGCGTTTGTTATTGAGCTGCAAACCAATATATTGTATGTAAATTTCTTAATGCCATAGCCCCATTTAGTTTGATACAGATTGAGATTACTATTGCTGTTTTTCAATATCTAACAAGGTTTTTCTAAAAGCCTCTAATGGCTGTGCACCTACAATGACGAATTTATCATCTATTATAAATGTTGGAGCACTATTTATTTCATACATCTGAGCTCTCTTTTGAACATCTCTTACGTTTTTTTCATAAATACCTGAGTGAAGCCTGTCTGTGAGTTCATCTATATTTAAACCACTGATTTGAGCAATACCTTTTATTACTTCTATATCACCTATATCTTTACCTTCACTAAAGTAAGCACGAAATATATTTTGGTGGAATTCATGAAATTTGCCTATTTCCTTTGAATACTCTCCTGCTTCTAGAGATTTACGGGAATTTGACAAAATATCATTTTTATTAAAATCTATACCATAGGGCATACCCATACTTTTGAGGTTGTCAAACATCCTATCTATTGAAGCTGATGGGAATTTTTCTGCCATAGGGACCCCTTCTTCTGGAGTTTCAGGGTGAATTTCAAAGGGAAGCCATTCATCTTCGATATCAAACTCCTCCTTTAATTTGTCGACAATACCTTTGCCAATATAGCAAAAGGGTCAAATGTTATCTGAAAATATTGTGAACGTATGCTTCATAAAAATTTCTCCTTATTCTCTTATTACATAGATATTATAGCCTTTCCTATAGGTTTATTAGTAATAGTATAAACAAAAAAGTGTTTTATATTTAATGTTTCCAAGCTATTTTTCTTGCCTTTAAAGGCTGTCTGATGACAGATTTAAATTATATGATTTTTATATCATATATAAAGTCTAAACTATACACCTTATAAAATAATTATACTATATTATTTTGATGAGTAATAATTATTAATTTATTACTGGAAATAAGATGATTTAACGAGATAGGCTTCCAACACAGGAATAAGTATCACATTGAAATTATGCATATATATACCTTAAACTTATAATATAAGGTCAATCTCTAATAATTATGAGTTACCTATTAAGGAAAACTTGAATTTTATGAGACTTTATTTAGGAAAGAGACCTAGTTTAATTTTTGGAGGTGTATTATTGAAACGAAGAAATAAGTTTATTTCATTTATAGCAACAATAGTAGTAAGTACAATGTGTTTATCATATAAAACCTATGCAGCTGCACCAACAAATATAACTAGGCAGCAAGCGCAGAGCAGAGGATATGATATGGCCTATGTTCTTTGGAATTATGCCAGGGGCTTAAATGGAAATGTTAATAGTGGTACTGAATTACCGGATCAGCTAAAGGGAAAGGAAACATCACAGGAATTTGGTGTGCCTTATAATTGGGGAGGACTAGACGGAATTGATACAACCTCCGTGAAACAATGGAGCAGCTTCTTAGATGGAATAAATAAAGGGGCTATGGCAGGAAATGTACAAACAGAAGGTGGATATAAAGCTGGAACTGCAGGGTTAGACTGTTCTGGATTTGTACAAAGTTCTTTAAAGATTCCAGGATGGAAACAATCAACTAGTACTTTAGGTCAATATTTAAATCCTATATCCATTGATGATTTAAGAAACATGGACGTGCTTTTAGATAAAGGGAGCCATGTAGCCTTTTTTCAGTCCTGGGTATATGATGATTATGGACAGGTAATAGGAGCTACTACATTAGAGGCTACAGATGGAAACAGGGATGGTAGTGGACAAAAGGTTAAAGAATACTATAGATCTAAAAGTGAGTTAACTTCTAGGTTTACCTTAGGAAGGTACAAGTATATAGGCAATGATTTTATAGAAAACAATACTTCTAAACCTATTATAGAAGCTCCTCTATATAGACAAGCTGTTAATAACAATGAGAACAAAATATATTTTAAGTGGGACTTTACAGACATAGCTAACGGTGGTTATCAAACAGCTTATAGAATTAGAATATATGAGGGAGATATCGAAGGAAGTTCAAAATTTATTACCCAGATATCAGAAAATACTTCCGCCACAGAGAAAGTTGTAAAACTACAAGGAATGCATGAAGGCAATTACTACTATATACTAGAGACTAAAAATAGCAGAGGATATTGGTCTAATCCAGTTGTTACTCCCTTTAAAATAGTAAGTGATATAAATAGTGTCCAAACTAAAATTGATAAAATTGAAAGATTTGGTGGGCAAGATAGATATGAAACTTCTAGATTGATAGCTGAAAAGAACTTTGGCAGCAGTTTAGATAGTGTAGTTATTGCTAGTGGTAATGATTTTCCAGATGGATTGGCAGGGGTTACCTTGGCTAAGAAGGTTAATGCTCCTCTACTTCTTGTAGACAAAAGTTTAGAAAGCAAAGGAAGTAGTAATATACTAGAGTATATTACTAATACTCTAAACAAGGATGGAAAAATATACATTTTAGGTGGAGAGGGTTCTGTAGATAACTCATATGTAGAATATCTTAAGGAAAAAGGATACTCTGATAGCAATATTATTAGAATTGGCGGGCTAGATAGAAATGAAACTAGCGTTAAAATTGCTGAGAGTCTATCCTTAGAAAAAGGAACTCCTATTGTAATATCTAATGATTCAGCTTTTGCTGACGCTTTAAGTATTTCACCAAAGGCAGGTTCTAGCCAATGGCCTATACTTCTAACATCTTCAAATAAACTTCATGAAGAGGTAGAGGAATATATTAAGGATATTCAACCTTCTGCTGTTTATATTGTAGGTGGAACTGGAGTTATTACTGATAATGTTAAGGATAAAATTAAGCAAATTACAGGACTTGATAACAGCAAAATAGTAAGATTAGGTGGAAGTGACAGGTATCAAACTGGAGAAGCTATAAACAACTATTTTTATGCAAATAATTTGGACAAGGTCTTTGTAGCTTATGGTGAGAACTTTCCAGATTCACTAAGCGGAAGTGCAGCGGCGGCTATAGAAGGTAAGCCACTAATACTTGTATCAGATTATTCCTTTGTAAATGGGGCAAGATCCATTAACAGAGTAACTGGAGCCAACAAAGTAGACGTAAGCATATTTGGTGGGGATAAAATAGTAACTAATTATCTAATTTCTAAAATTGATAATTTATGTTTAAAATTACAATAAATCTTAACTTAAAGATATAAATGAAAATATATTAGAGATTTAAAAATTAAGTTAAGTTTTCTTTAATGATATTATATAGATAAAAATATACTAATTTAGTATGATTAAAATATTGAAGGATTTGAAGTTACAACTTTATATTAGTTTTATTGGAATTAGTACTATCATAATCATAAAGTATTATCTGTACTATTGCATAAACTAAGGATAGTTCAACAGCATTTTATTATAAATCTTAAATATGCAAGGAGGGACAGATATGAGAAAAATTATAGCTTCTCTCTTGATAGCTAGTTCTATAATAAGTAGTTGTAACTTTATTTCTAACAATGAAGAAAAAAGCCACAAGAAGCATAGGTATGGAGAAAAAGTGTTGGTTTTAATATATAATTCATTAGACTAAAATAATTTTAGGGTAAAAACTTCCAGACTTTTACCCTAAAGTTATTTTTATTTATTGATTCTTTGTCTTATAGCATCTTGGATTATCCTACCGGCAGCTGTTAAGTTTTCTTCGTGAAACAAAATACCGGAAGCTGAAGCAATCTTTTCTTTATTTCTTGTTTTATCTTCTTTTATAATATTTCGCATAGATACACTCCTTTATTTTTATTCCTGTAACTTATATATTATTTTTAATCATATGGTTATTAAATATTCAAAAATAAAATATAATTTTAAAAGTAAAACTCAATTTTCAAGAAGGTTGAAAATTGAGTTTATTAAAGTAGTTATTTATTTGTTTTATTTAACAGGAGTACTATGAGAAGTACAGCAACAGAAGTTATTGCTATTGTTCCGCCAGGGGCACTATTGATATAGTAAGATAAAATTAATCCAACTATTATATCTATAAATCCAAATATTATGGAAAATATAAAGGTTATTTTAAAACCCTTCCTCAATTGAAGAGCTGCAGCTACAGGCATTGCTATCATTGAGGATATAACAAGGATACCCATAATCCTTATAGAAACAGAGATAGTTGCACCTACTAACAGGGCAAATAGATAATTAATAACCTTAACCTTGACTCCCGCTATCTTGGCACCATTTTCATCAAAGGTAATATAAAGGAGTTGATTATAAAGGATGGAAAGTATTATAACTGATAAAATACTTAAAATAAACACAGTATAAAGTTCGTTCTTAGATACAGTTAAAATGCTTCCGAATAAATAGGAATTTACATTTGCACCAGTTTTACCAGTGCTTATCAATGTAATGGCTATTCCTATAGAAAGAGTCATTACAATTACCAGGATAAGCTCAGCAAATTTTTTATAGTATCCTCTCAAAAACTCAATTAAAAGTCCGCAAACAGAGGTGAAAATAAAGGCACATATTATAGGGTTATAACCAAGAATAAGACCTACAGCAACTCCAGCAAAAGAAGCATGTGATAAGGCATCTCCCATCATTGAGTATCTTCTGAGCACAAGGAATACGCCTACTGCAGGACATAGAATTGAAATAAATATTCCTGCAATAATTGCATTTTGCATAAAACCATATTGTAACATTGTTATCCTCCAGAACAAGTATTAGATTTGATAAATATCATTTATATAAACTAAGAAACTCTTATGAACTTTCTATATTCATCTATTGTATATAAGGTTGCCACTCCACTTTCCATTAGACATATATGGGTAGAGTTTTCTAAGGCAGCTTTTAGGTTATGCTCTACAGCAATTACTGTAATTCCTAGATGAAGGTTTAAATGTTTAATTATACTGTATATTTCCTTCTGACTTTGAATATCAATACCGGTAGAAGGTTCATCAAGGACTAAAAGTTTTGGGTTTCCCATTAAAGCGCGTGCTATAAAAACCTTTTGCTGCTGTCCGCCAGACATATCCCCTATAAGGTTGTTTATAAAATTATTCATGCCTACCGAATCTAGACTGTGAGAGATTGCTTTAGAACTTTTTAAATTTAAAACTTTCATATGGCACTTTAACATCTCGTAAACAGTAATTGGAAACTCAGAATTGAAATTTTCAACTCTTTGAGGTACGTAACCAATTCTATCTGTATTTAAAGATATGCTCCCGCTGCAAGGGTTCAGTAAGTTAAGTATTAGCTTTAAAAGAGTAGTTTTTGCACTACCATTTTCACCTAGGATTGAAACATAACTGCCATTTAGGATGTTTAAATTTAAATTATTTAGAACATAAGGTGGATTTCCCGTATATGAAAAAGTTAAATCCTTAATTTGAATCATGAAAAGTTTTCCTCCGAATTTATATAATTTTAGTAAAACTGTCAATAATAACAGATAAATTATATACATAATGCTTATTTAAAACAATAGTTCTATATAAATATCATTGACAAAAAAAAGTTAAAGTATAATAATATTATATATCTAGTTGCGAATAATTTGCAACAACATAGTAAAAATTTAGGATTAGCATACAATGATAAATAATATGGTTATATAATTTTAAAATATTATAGCCAAAAATATTTTGTTGAAATATAGAAGTTTTATTATATTCTATTGAAAAAGTTATGATAGTATGCAAAATAAACAATATTTTAGGAGGAAAGAATATATGTTAAAAAAAATAACTTTGTCATTAATAAGTATGCTTTTATTAGTGACAGTTGGTGCTTGTGGCAATAAAAATGTAGGTACTTCTACAAGCAGCAATAGTGACTTTGAAGCTAATGATGGAAAAGTGAAAGTAGTAGTAAGCTTTAATGCTCTTGCACAGTTTACAAAAGCTATTGGTAAGGATAAGGTTGATGTACAGACAATAATACCAAAGGGAACAGAGGCCCATGATTTTGAGCCTAAGCCAAAGGATTTAACAAGTTTAAGCAAAGCAAAGATTTTTGTTTATAATGGACTTGGAATGGAGTCTTGGGTTGATAAAACTATAAAAGCAGCAGATAACAAGGAATTAGTTTTAGTTGAAGCATCTAGAGGAGTTAATCCTATAAAGAACGTAGATCAAGAATCTTCTGATAGTCATGAAGGTGAAGTACAACATGGACAGTATGATCCCCATGTGTGGATAAGTTTAAGTGGGGCTAAAATAGAAGCTAAGAATATCAAAGATGCATTAGTTAAAGTAGATCCTGGTAATAAAGATTTTTATGAAAGCAATTACAATGAGTTTGCAGCTAAATTAGATACTATGCTAAATGAATACAATGGAAAGTTTAGTGAAGTGAAAAATAAGAATTTTGTAACTGGACACTCAGCCTTTGCTTATTTCTGCAGAGACTTCAATCTTCAGCAAAATAGTGTGGAAAATGTTTTTGCTGAAGGAGAACCAACACCTAAGAAAATGCAGGAGCTTATAGACTACTGCAAGGAAAATGGGGTTAAGGTTGTATTTATGGAAGATATGGTAAGTCCTAAGGTTTCAGAAACTTTAGCTAAAGAGGTAGGAGCAAAGGTAGAAAAAATATATACTACTGAAAATGAGGAAGATGGAAAAGACTATATACAAAGTATGAAGGAAAATTTAGATAAGGTTTATAACAGTCTTAAGTAATTAGACGAAGATTTATAGTTTTTAACTTAGGAAAGGAGCACAAAAGAGGAATGAATTCAAAGGGAAAAGTAGTTGTTGGAATGTCTGGAGGAGTAGATTCCTCAGTATCAGCTCTTTTACTTAAAGAGCAAGGGTATGATGTTATTGGTATATTCATGAAGAATTGGGATGAAAAGAATGACGAAGAGTATTGTACTGCAGTTGAAGACTATGAAGATGTTAGAATGGTTTGTGATCATATAGGTATTCCATACTATACTGTAAATTTCGTAAAAGAATATTGGGATAGAGTCTTTACTTACTTTCTAGAAGAATATAAAAGAGGACGTACGCCAAATCCAGATGTGCTATGTAACAAAGAAATTAAATTTAAAGCCTTTCTTGAGTATGCTGAGAAGCTTGGAGCAGACTATATTGCTACTGGACACTATGCACAGATAGGCTTTGAAGATGGAAAGTATCAGCTTCTGAGAGGAAGAGATGAGAATAAGGATCAAACCTATTTTCTATGTCAGCTAGGACAATATCAATTGTCCAAAACAATATTTCCAGTAGGAAATATTCCTAAGGATAAGGTAAGAGAAATTGCACTTGGAGCAGGATTGACTACTGCCAAGAAAAAAGACAGCACCGGTATATGTTTTATTGGAGAAAGAAATTTCACAGAGTTTTTAAGCAATTATCTACCGGCAAAACCGGGACCTATAAAAACCTTAACAGGAGAAGTAAAGGGTACTCATAATGGCCTTATGTATTATACCCTAGGGCAAAGAAAAGGCCTTGGTATAGGCGGAGAAGGCACAGGAGAACCCTGGTTTGTAGCAGAAAAAGACCTGAAAAATAATATACTTTATGTAGTACAGGGTGAGAGCAGTCCAGAACTTTATTCCTATGGATTAGAAGCTAACAAGTTAAATTGGGTAAGTGGCGAAGGAATAAAAGGAAGTCTTAAATGTACTGCAAAATTTAGGTATAGACAGCCGGATCAAGGAGTAACCTTAACTGTTATAGATGATGAAAGAATATTAGTAGGTTTTGATGAACCTCAGAAGGCAGTAACACCTGGTCAGGAAGTTGTATTCTATCAGGAAAATGTTTGTCTTGGTGGGGGAACTATTGATAAGATTTTTAGGAATAAAGAAGATTTAAAAGCATAGGATTAAGAACAACAGGATAATAAAAACTGTTGTTCTTTTTGTTTGGATTTATAATTTTATAAAAATTAATTCATTTGTGGAAATAAATGAATATAATAGTAGTAATGGAAGAGGGGGGGAATAGATTTGAAGAGGACCTATGTTATTGATACCAATGTTATTCTGTACTCGCCAGGAGCAATTTTTACTTTTGGTGATAATAATGTAGTTATACCAGAGGTAGTACTTGAGGAGTTAGATAGCTTTAAGAAAGACAAGTCAGACCTCGGTGCAAATGCGAGACACGCAGCAAGATTGATTGATAGATTAAGGAGGCAGGGAAAGCTCAATAAAGGAGTGGTACTTCCAGGCGGTGGAAAGCTTAGAGTAGAAATGAATCATTATGACACTGAAATTCCTCCATCCTGGGATAAAGGTAAACCTGATAACAGAATAATACAGGTATGTAAAGGTCTAAAAGAGCAGGGGGAAGATGTGTGTCTTATTACAAAGGACACCTTTGAGAGAATTAAAGCAGATACAGTTAACATAGATGTAGAGGATTTTTATGAAAAAGTAGTTCCTGAAAATGAAAGTCAGTACACTGGCAGAATAGAACTTTATGCTGCTGCAGAAAAAATATCAGAGTTTTATCAAAACAAATCTATAAAAGTAGAGGATGTATTATACTACTGCAATGAAACAAATAGATATTTGAAGCCGGAGCTTTATACAAATCAGTTTATTATAATTCATTGTCTTCAAAATCCAAAGCAAACGGCATTAGGAAGGTTTGATGGGAAAAAAATTGTTCAGTTGTTCTATAAGGATGCTGTTCCATTAGGTATAAGCGCCAGAAATGTAGGACAGAAATTTATGATGGAGGCACTATTCATAGATGCAGATAAAGCACCATTAGTAATAGTAAAGGGGCCAGCAGGCACTGCTAAAACTTTATTTTCTTTGGCTGTAGGACTTCATAAAATTATAGAAGAAGGAACAGAACAATATAGGAGAGTTCTTGTTTGTAGACCAAACGTAACCATGGATGAAGAAATAGGGTTTCTGCCAGGATCAGAACAAGAGAAAATATCACCATTTATGAGACCAGTTCTAGATAACCTTGAAATATTAGTAGACTCTGATGAAAAAGAAAGGTACAAAAATGAGAAAGAACTAGCAGATAAAATCAGAGAGCTTTTTGATAGAAGGATCATAACTACAGAAGCGGTGGCCTACTTGAGAGGAAGGTCTATAGTAAAGAACTGGGTAATTATAGATGAAGCACAAAACTTAACCCCTAAGCAGGTTAAAGCAATCATAACTAGAGTAGGATCCGGAACAAAGCTTATACTAATCGGTGATCCAGATCAAATAGATCAACCTTTTCTTGACTCAAGATCTAACGGACTTTGCTACGCTTCCGAAAAAATGAAGGGCAGCCATTTATGCTATCAAGTTACCTTAAAATACGATGAATGTGAAAGATCACCACTTGCATACGAAGCCTCTAAGAGGTTATAATTTAATTAAAGTTATAAGGGCACTAAAGACATCTATTGAGCTTTAGTGCTTTTTTTAGGTATTTAGTAAATTTTTAACATTCCAGTATTCTATAAAAGTTGAGGTTATTTTACATTTTAATATTTTACAGAAAAGTTTTTAATCTATTTATAATTATTTCTATTTAAAAAATATATCATTTATTGTACAATATTGAAAGATAAAGTTTTAGAAAGGAAAGGTTTTAACGTATGAATGAAAAGAAAACCGAAGGTAAGAAAAAGAGTTCCTTTTGGAAGTTATTTTTAGGTTTCTTAATATTTCAATTTATATTTACCGGAGTAACGGCTCCTCTTGTAGTGTTTTATGGACCTTTTGAAAATGTAAAAAGGACAATTGTAGGTGCAGCTATGACCACACTTAGTCATCAGTATATAGCTAAAGCATTTTTGTCTGATGAAGAAATAAATGAAATTTTAAGTGAAAATTCTATAGAGACTATTCAGCAGGATGACTCTCCAGATATTAAGATTGCTAATAAACATGATAGCAGCATAGAAAGAGAAGATATTAGTGACGGAAGAAAGTTTAAAGGTTACATGCTAATTATACACGATCCTACTAGGGTAAAAGTGGGATACAGTCAGAAGATAGGACAGGCTGGTGAGTTAACAAGCCAGATAGCCAAACGTAATGGTGCAGTAGCAGCTATCAATGGAGGCGGTTTTGTAGATAGTTCTTCTGAAGGAAGTCAATGGACAGGTACTGGAGGAAAGCCAGTAGGTATAATAATGAGTGATGGAAAAACAGTTTATAGCGATATGGAAGATGAAACTACAAAAGTAGAAATAATGGCTATAACTAAAGATGGGGTACTTTTGGTAGGACCTCATAGTTTGAGTGAAATGAAGAAGCTAGGTGTAACAGAAGCTATTTCTTTTGGACCAAGCTTGGTAGTAAATGGTAGAGGAACAATTAAGTCTGGTGATGGAGGCTGGGGGATTGCTCCTAGAACAGCTATAGGTCAAAGAAAAGATGGAGCTATACTTATGCTTGTTATAGACGGAAGACAAACCAAAAGTGCTGGTGCTACACTAAAGGATGTGCAAAATATAATGCTTCAGTATGGTGCAGTTAATGCCACAAATCTAGATGGAGGATCTTCTTCTACTATGTATTATGAGGAAGAAGTAATAAATAATCCTTCTGATCCTCTTGGGGAAAGATCTATACCTTCAGCAATATATGTAAAGCCTTAGAGATACACTAAAGATGATCATTAGAAGGGGAGGGTGAAATGAAGGTTTTTAAAAGAATATTTTTATGGATAATGATATCCCTAACTGTACAATTTGCTGGGCTTTATTATGCAAATAGTTATATTCTGTCTTCAGATACATCTATAAAAACTAAAAAGGTAGTAAAAAGCGATACGAAGAAACCAGATGCAGAAGTTAAGATTCCTGAAGGTGCAAAACATGTGGGAGTATCCTTTGATGGAAGGTATTTAGCTTACTATGATGGAGATGTACTAAAGGTAGTAGATACTAAGACCGGTGAAGAAAAAAATGTAGAATTTGATGATGGAGTTCAGGTATCCTTTTATAAATGGCTTTCAGACAGAAACAGGATGTTAATAGCAGAAAAGGAAACATCAAAACGCAGTTCCAATTTTAAATTAGCATACTATGATGTGGACAAAGACATAAAGGAAGAAATTAAAGAATTAGATTGGGCAGATAAAAACGCAGAAGTTGAAGATATACAGGCATCACCTTTAACAAATATAATATATGTTAAGGTGGCTAATAGCGGCAAAAGAAGTAGCATATACTGGATTAACATAATGAAGGAAATGAAGAAGGCGGATACAAACTCCTATGTAATAGGAAAAATAAGAGTAGTACCTCATGAAGATAAACTAGTATATGAAGATTTAACTTATAATAGAATATCAGTAACTGGAAAAAATAGATCTATAAATATTGACGGAGTGAAGACTCCATCGCTTATAGCTGTCGATGATAACGATAATGTTTATATTGGTGATACCCAAGATGGTAAGGTTACCAAGATTTATTATGGTAATGTAAATGACGATGGAAGTCAATATAAGTCTGTAGATCTAAGAGAGGCTGTAAATAAAGATGATATATTTGTGGCTTCACAAGGAAAGATTTATACCAATGATAATCTTAAAGGAACCGTAAGGGAATTTGGAAGTGGAAAAGAATTCATATATCCTGGAATTTTTGTTCAGATGTATGAAGGTGGAGTAGTATCAATAAGCGATGGTAAGCTTGTAAAAACGATCTTTAATTAGCAGAAAAGGATTGATGGTAACATGCATCAATCCTTTTTCAATATACAACTGTGAAAGTTTCTTTAATTATAAGTTGCATTTATTGAGTATTAAACACTGTTTTGTTATAATTAAGTTACTTTTATTAGAGAAGGGATGATTATATTTGAATGATTGGTTATTAGGAAAAATTCTTATAATACCAGCTATATTAATAGGACTTACATTTCATGAATATGCTCATGCAATTGTAGCAGACAAACTTGGAGATAAGACTCCAAAATTTCAAGGAAGGCTTACATTAAACCCCTTTGTTCATATAGATATAATGGGATTTTTAATGATATTGATAGTAGGTTTCGGTTGGGCAAAGCCGGTAGAGACAAATCCAAGTGCTTATAAAAATAGATACAAGGATGATTTAAAGGTGTCCATAGCAGGGCCTATAGCTAACTTAATAGTTGCTTTCCTTGGAGCTGTGCTTATGGCATTAACTCTGAAGTTTGCACACAATAGCTTAAGTGCAAATCCAACTCTTTACGGTATATTGATTAGTATATTTAGAGCTGTTATCAGCATAAATTGTATGCTTTTTGTATTTAATCTAATACCAATCCCAGGACTTGATGGATTTCATGTTTTAAGAGACTTATTCCCAGCTGCTTATTATAGAATTTCGGATAAAATTTATAGATATCAGCTTATAATACTTTTAGTGTTCATAGCAACACCTTTGTCCAATTATATAGTAGGAATTCCTACAGCATTTTTATATAATGTATTTACTAGAATTGCAGGAACTATTATATAATACTAATTCACAATGGAGGTAGCTATTGTTCTTCTGAGTGAAAATCTTCAGATCAAGTTACAGGTTGGAGAACTATAAGTTGTAATATTGGAGTAGTAATTATTATAAACTAGGAGGAAACATATGAGATTAAGAAAAAAGTGGTGGGCCAGACCAGAAATGGAGGCAAGTCATTTAACAATAACAAAACCACAGGAGTACAAAGGTAAGTGGAGTGAAGAATTTAAAAATAATAATGATATATATTTAGAATTAGGTTGTGGAAGAGGAAGATTTATATCCAACCATGCACAGCAAAATCCTAATATAAACTATATAGGTGTAGACTTAAAGGATGAGGTAATAATATATGCATTAAAGAAACTAGTTGAGGCAGAACTTGAAAATGGCAGAATTATTCCTATGAATATTGCTGGTATTGCAGAAATATTTGATAAAGATGAAGTAAGCAGAATATATATAAACTTCTGTAACCCATGGCCTAAAGAAAGACATAATAAAAGAAGGCTAACCCACCCGAAATTTTTAACAGAATACAAGAAATTCTTAAAACCAGGGAGCGAAATATGGTTTAAGACAGATGATACAGAGCTCTTTGAAGATTCACAGGTTTATTTCAGAGAAAGTGGTTTTAGCATAGAGTATTTAACTTATGATTTGCACAAAAGTGATTTCCAAGGAAATATTGTTACAGAGTATGAGGAAAAGTTTACCTCACTTGGAATGAAGACTATGTTTTTACTAGCTAAATTGTTGTAACCAACTAATATAATTTTGAATATATAAAAATAGTCTTGAACCTACAAATAAAGTTTTGAATATCAACCTCACATTAGAGCCAACCAATCCGCTCTAATGTGGGCTTTTTTTATTGCCCGAATTAGGGATTAGGTAGAATAGAAACAAGGAAACAAGCGAATTTGCGGGAGCTGAGGGAGTATTTTATTGTTTTCTAAATCACTTAAATTTCCAGTTGATAACTCACAGTCAAGTTCTTTAATTGAGTTATGGTTAAGTTTTTCTTTTTTCGAGCATATCTTATTCGTTCATTTATAGTTTCCATGGTAAATCCGCTTAAGACATACCTGATATGCGATAAATGCGTTCAAAATATCGTATATCAAATATATAATTATATTAGTTGATTATCAACCAGTATAATTTTATCACAGAATTTGGAGTTGCTAAATGAATTGAGAAAAAGACCGTTAAGTGAATTTTGGGAAATAGTTAACGAAAGTTTTATGATAAAGATATAGATATTATGGAATATTATGGGTGATTTTGTTAAAATATATATAGTTCATTTAATAGCAAAATACGTTTAAGTTTACCCAAGGAGAAAATATTATGATTAGCAAAGAACTATTAAGCATATCAGCAGCTATTACAGTAGTGTAGGTGGCAACATTACCTAGTTTTATTACAAAATGAATAAAATCAGATTGGACTTCTTAGGCGGTTAACGAAACTCAAGATATCTCAAAAATAATAAGAATTACATATGCTGACTATTTTAAGATTGATACAGCAATATGTAAAGAAGGTGAACAAGGCTGATAATACTATAATGTCAAGCTTATCAGAGTTTAGGTTTATTTAAGTTATGTATTCAAAGGACAGATAGGAAGGTAGAAATATAAAGATAAAATTCTTGGAGTTTTAAGTGAAAAAGAGAGGAATTAAGTAAAAAATTTAAGTTTTTTATTAGAAAGGAATGGGGAGCTTTATGAAAAAACTTTGAATATTGAAAAGAAACAGTAACTTTTTAAACATACATAAAGTGGAACAATAAAACACATGATCTTAAGAGGAAAATTTAATGAAGAAGCAAATAGAATTTTAAAAGGAGAAGAGTTATTTGTTTTAACTGGTATCTGAATAATATTAGTAATATGTTTTTTAATCTACGTTTTTATAATGTTAACATGAGAAGTGCTTCATTTCGAATAAAAGATTTAATTATTCTAATATCTATTATTCTTTATCCTTTATCCTGTAGATATTGCGTATGGTTTGAGGTCAATGGCAAATTTGTTTAGCGTATTAAACGAGGCTAATAGAGACTAAGAAGATGAAGAAGTGAAGAGAAACGTGCGTATGCCGATGAAAGGTTCAGTGAAAATAATGAGATTTACACTTGATATAAGATTACAACTTGTTTTAGATGGATTCTTGGAGGGGGATAAGGCATTAACCACATTGCTGGAGCTAAAAATCTAGTATGATATGAACAAAGTAGTTTTTGCAAATTACGAAGGTTATTCAATAAAATATAAAAGGAGAAAATGTTTATGAAAAATATAAAAATTAGAAGTATATTATTGGCATTATTTTTAGTCACATTTTTATCAAATTATTCTGTTGTACATGGAGAAACAATTTCTCACCACCAAGACGAAAATGGCGGTGTAACTTACGAAAGACATGATTTACCAGAAACTTTAAGTTTAGTAGAAGAGATGGTTAATGAAGCCATAGAGCAGAAATCACTTATTTATTACAATGAAGCTTATAATGCAGTAATGGGACTGTATGATGAAGAAAATAGAGAACCACTGTTAAATAAGTTAACGTCAATAGATAAAGAAGTTCTTCAAGGGTCAAAATCTGATACGACTACTAAAGTTACAGGAACGCAGTTGGCAGATTCTACAACTCAAAAAATAACAACTCAAAAGATAATAGGTGGAAGTTCTTATGAAATAGCCACAGCAGTAAGCAAGGCTGGATGGGATAAAGCTGATAGTGTTGTACTTGCAAGTGGTGAAGATTTCCCAGATGCTCTATGTGGAACTTCTCTTGCAATTCAACTAAATGCACCAATATTATTTACAGCTAAAATAGATAATTTGAGTCAGTATGATTCTCATACTGCAAGTGAATTAAGAGATGAAATAGATAAAAATAATAATGAAACTAAAACCGAAATAACACGTTTAGGAGCTAAAAAAGTATATATTTTAGGTGGACAAGGAGCGGTTTCTTCAGATTTAGAAAATAGTATTAGAGCTCAAGGCATTGATATAGTTAGATTGCAGGGCACAGATAGATTTCAAACGTCTTTAACCATAGGACAAGAAATAGTAAATAAAAGTAAATCTAATACAGTATTTCTTTCAAATGCTTATGGTTTTGCTGATGCATTATCAGTAGCTACATACGCAGGACAACAAGGAAGTCCTATTCTATTAACTGAAAAAGATAGCATAAATGCAACAACAAAAAAGGCTTTAAGTGATTGGAAAATTAAGAACATATATATAGCTGGTGGAAACGGAGTAGTTTCAGAAAATGTTGAACAGGAACTCAATGATATGGACGTTACTGTTACACGCTTAGGTGGAGTTGATAGGTATGATACTTCTCAGAAAATAACGAACTACTTTAATAAAGATGGTACTAAATTTACATTAGTTACTGCAAAAGATTATCATGATGCTCTTGTAGCATCTGTTTATGGGAGTAGGATAAATCAACCAGTAATGCTGATGGATAATGATAGCAGTGTGGAAACTAAAAACTTTGTAAAAGATAAAAGTTTTATAATTGTTGGAAATGATATATCAGAAGATGTAATAAGAAATCCTGTACCTGTGAGTTATTATTCAAAAGATGGAATGACATTTAGTACATTAAATGATATGCCTGTGCTAACCGAAAAAGATATTGAGAATGATGAGCATGGTACACCAAGGTACATTTATTATTCAACACATATGGAAAGATGGATATGTCCAAAAATAAAATCTACTGCAATATCAGACATCGAAAATAATTTTGAAGTATTAGATAAAGAATTAGGATTTGGACATGGAGCAGGGTTTGCGGCCTATAATCTTTTTGGAGAGCATGTTAAATCTACTAAAAACAGTGTTATTAATATAAGTAATCAAACAATTGCAGGAAAATATAACACTTATAATACTGAAATAATGATTCAATTTGATGTATGGGATGGGGAATATTATTATCCAGAAAATTACAGAGTCAAACAGATAGCGAAACAATTATTCAAGTTTTATTTCCCAAAAGGATATGAAACAATGTTTAATTATGTAAATACTATCTATAAAGGAACAGATGCAGAAGCATATGCTTTACTTGATCATGTGGTTACTATAGATAGTAGGGAAGTATTATTTACTTGTCCGCAAGATAAACTTATGATTTGGGTAAGTGCTCCTGGAGAACATCTTAGAACAACACCTTAGTAAATAGTAGATTGTTAGAAAGAAGGACATTATAGGGATGTAGGTTTAGGGATTAAGATATGGGAAGTCAACTTTCTTAACTATTATTAATAAGAAACAAAAGAGTAACATAAGATTAAGAAGATATACACTTAACTAATATTATTAAAAAAGGAGCATAATTATGAATAAGAAAATATTAGCAACAACAACTGCTTTAGTAGCTATTATAAGTGCTACTGTTTGCACTTTTAATATAAAAAGTGTTAAGGCAGATACCACAACGTTAATTTCAAGTACGCAGGAGAATAGTTCGAATGTTAAAAGAATTACTGGAGCAGATTATTATACAACTGCAACAGCGGTAAGCCAAGCAGGATGGACAACTTCAGATGACATCATCCTTGCTTCATCAGCCAATTTTCCAGATGCATTATCAGGTACTTCACTTGGTATAAATCTAAATGCACCAATACTGTTTACATCAAAAGATACTCTAAATGAGAATACTTTAAATGAAATAAAAAGATTAAATGCAAAAAAAGTGTACATATTAGGAGGAACGGAGTCTATTTCTCAAAGTGTTGAAGATGGTTTTAAAGTTCAAGGTTTAGTAGTTACAAGGTTATCTGGGAATGATAGATTTGCAACTGCGGTGGCTGTTGGAAATGAGGTTATAAGTAAAAGTAAGTCTACAACAGCTTTTTTAAGCAATGCGTATGGATTCGCTGATGCCTTAGCAAGTTCAAGTTTTACGAATGGAAGTCCTATTTTACTGACAGATAAGGATAGCTTAAATGCAAATACTAAACAGGCTTTAAGTGATTGGGGCATTAAGAAAGTTTATATACTTGGAGGAACAGGTGTTGTTTCACAGCAAGTGGAAGATGAACTTGGAGCTATGGGAATTAGTGTTACACGTTTAGGCGGAGCTGATAGGTATGGAACTGCTCAAAAAATAGTTAGTAATTTCGATTCAGCTTTAGATAAGTTTACTCTAACTACAGGAAAAGACTTTCACAACGCTCTTGTAGCATCAGTATACGCGAATAAAACTAATCATCCAATTATGCTGATGGATACTGATTGCAGTACAGACGTAAAGAACTTTGTGAAGGATAAAGACTTAGTAATAGTAGGCAATGACATAGATGAGAGTACTCTGAATAACGTTAATCCTATAACCTCAAATCCTGCTGATTGGGTATGTCCACAAATAAAGTCAACTGCAACTTCTGATGTAGAAGGTGATTTTGCTGTGTTAGACAAAGAATTAGGCTTTGGACATGGACAAAGTTGGGCAGGATATAGTTTGTTTAAGGAACATCCTATTAACACAAATTCAACAGTAATAACTGTTGGTGATGAAGTTAATTACGGAAAGACTTATAATTCACAAATAATGATTCAAATTGATGCATGGAATAATGACCCTAATATAGAGGGAAGTTATAAGGCAAAACCTATTGCTCAACAATTATTTAAGTTTTATTTTCCTAATGATTATATGACTTTGTATAATATATTTGAAAAAGATTTCAGTGCTAATCTGAATAAGATAATCAAATTGGATAATAGGGAAGTATTAATAACAAGACCAGCAGATTCAGTTATGGTATGGGTAAGTGCTCCTGGAGAACATCTTAGAACAACGCCTTAGTAACTTAGTAGGTTCAAAGGTTTAATAGGAATAAGGGATGTTTGCATACATTCTTTGAATTTTTGAAGCCCTAATATTAAAGTTTTTAGCTTCAATTAATTCATTCTGTATAAATAATATTTATGGTTAAAAACAACAAATTAGGCCTAACTATGAACAACTACTAGTATTTCAATATTGTAAATTTGTTTTATAACAGATAGAATATAATCATCGAATACGTTCAACATATCAAATCATGGAGAAACATTCCTAATAAGTTTTAGTTAACTTTAAGATTAGATTTTCAAAAAAATTCTTTTCAAGTTATAAAGTGAAAAATGGAAAAATTAATTCCTTAAGCGTATATATAGTTAATTAATAATTTTAGTAATAATAAATTTTACAAAACAAAGGGAGATAAATTTATGCTAAAAAGAAAAAAGAACATTACATCACTAATATTATCAGTAGTTATGACAGCTTCTTTAAGTGGAGCAATGTCCACTTATGTTAGTGCTGCATCTTCAAGACTTGCAGGATTAGATAGATATGAAACCTCTGCGGCAATTTCTAACAGTGGATGGACAACCTCTGATTATGTAGTAATTGCAAATGGAGAAGATTACCCAGATGCCTTAAGTGCATCACCACTTGCTAAAAAATATAATGCTCCAATATTATTGACAAGTGCAGGGGCCTTAGATAAAAATGCTAAAAAAGAGATACAAAGATTAAAGCCAAGCCATGCTTTTATAATAGGTGGCAATGCTTCTGTATCTAAAGCTGCAGCTCAAGAAATATCATCTTTAATACCTAATGTACAACGTTTAGGTGGACTTGATAGATACGAAACTTCAGTAGAGGTAGCTAAGGCACTTGGGACAGTAAGTAAGATAGTACTTACATCAGGAAATGGTTTTGCAGATGCTTTATCGATAGCACCTGTAGCAGGTAAAGAAAGCATGCCAATTTTATTAACTGAAAAGGATAAGTTACCAGATAAGGTAAAGGAGTATCTAGATGGTGTTAAGGATTCTATAGAAGAATCTTATGTTATAGGGGGAGCAGGTGTCATAAACGAGGATGTGGCTTCAAAATTACCTACAGAAGCCGTAAGACTTAGTGGAAATGACAGATATGAAACTAATGTTGAAGTAATGGCATACTTTAGCGACAAAATAGATTTTAGTAATCTTTATGTTGTAAAAGGTGACGGGTTAAATGGTAAAGCCTTTGCAGATGCTCTGTCTGGTTCAGCTTTAGCAGCAAAAAATTCTTCTCCTATAGTGTTAACAGATGGAATAATTCCGGAAAATACCAAAGGCTTTATGAAGTTTGTCTTAGGAGAAGATAGTAACTTCATTGCTTTAGGAGGAGAAGCGGTAGTTCCTCAAGGTATTGTAACTAAATTGGAAGAGATGAAGGTAGAAAAAGTTAACCTAGTGAAGGAAATCACTGAGGAAGTACAAAAGTTTGTAAGCCAAGTAAACGCTAAAGTACCTGAATTAGCTACAGACAATGAAAAGAAGGTAGTTACAAAACTAATCGACTCTTTAAGCAAAGGTATATCTGATCCTAATTATGACCTAACAAGTGAACTGGATGAATATAACAAGCTATATGAGCAGTTAACTGATGAGGAGAAACAGGATATTGGAACTAAACTAGCAGGTATTGATATTGTTAAATTACAAAGTTTGTTGCAGCAAGCAGGAGTACTATAGATTTAATAGTAGGGTCTATATGAGCAAAACTTAATATAATATTTTTAGTAGAGTAAGTTGTAACTTTAAGAAAGGACCCTGTCTCTTTGGAAGAGATATGGTCCTTTTTTT
>NZ_JARUJP010000012.1:0-121080 GCF_033659955.1 Clostridium tanneri | reverse complement strand
GTAATAGTCGCTTACTTCTCAATTCATTGAGAAGATTCATTAAAGAATTGCTGGTTTATATTATAGATAAGTTTTACTTACCTTACTCTGTTTAATTTTCAAGGATCATGTCGCTCATTTGCGACTGGATTTATACCTTATCATCTTTGTTTCAGCCTGTCAACTAGTAATTTGTTACCAGTTAACTAATTATTTTGTTGCTTCATCGCAACTGGATTTACATTTTAACATGATTGTTCTAACTCGTCAACCAGTAACTTATTACCAGCTAACTAATTATTCAATCGCTGTTTTGCGATTGGATTTACATCTTATCATGTCTAGTTCATCTCGTCAATTAGTAATTTTCTACCAGATTCTTCATCGTATATTATTACGTGATGTTCTAGATAGCTTTTGGTTGCGGGGGCAGGACTTGAACCTACGACCTTCGGGTTATGAGCCCGACGAGCTGCCAACTGCTCCACCCCGCGTCATTATATATTCTTGTTCGCCGCCTCTCGAAGCGACAAGTGATATCTTATCATGTATTAGTATATATAAATTAGACTATGTATATGCTCAGAGCAAATGTCCCTATTAATAATCCAACATCCTTTAGTATACTCAGTAATGGTCATAATGATACACCCGATTTAGTTGGCTGGTTAATATTTTATCTTAAAGTTGTTTATGAGCTTGGGGATAACTATTCTCCCCAAAGTCTCACCTCATTTTAAAATTTTGTATTAACCTACCTTATTAAGTTTTCTTTTCAATATACTGTTTTCTGTGAATATAATTGCCTCTTTATTAAGAAAATATATGCTAGAATATTTCTTTAGGAGGCTGATTATGGAATCTCAATTCATTCAAGGAAATCCCCTATTTACTGATATAAACACCGTTCCCATTCAATATCCATATCTTGTAGATAACATAAACACAGAGGTTATCATAGTAGGCGGTGGAGTCACTGGTGCTATCTGCAGCTACTACCTTATACCGATAAAAAACTTGATACAAAGGAAATCGAAGAGGAATTCAAATTTAGACAGGATAATAATTTTAACGTTACGCTTATAAAGGAAGAAAACAATCCTTATAGCTTCCCTTTAAAGGCTGGAATACTTTGTGAAAATGCCGGAGCAGAACTAGATCCATATAAATATACTCATCAACTTTTAGATGTTTCCACCAAGCTAGGTCTTAGAGTATATGAAAATACAGAAGTTGTTAAAGTAAATTATTCACAGGATTTTGTAGAGGTAGAAACTCTTTATGGTAAAAAGGTTAGAGGAAAAAAAATAGTAGTCGCTACTGGATATAATACCTCTCTATTTACAGATAGAAACTTTGCAACAAAAAGTACCTCCTTTAACGTAGCCACTAAGCCTGTTAAGAATTTTGAAGGTTGGAAAGATAGGTCCCTTATCCGCGATAACGGTGACCCTTACACCTATATGAGGACTACTAAAGACGGAAGAATTATTATAGGTGGAGAAGATGTTCAATTTATACCTGATATAAATAATGAAAAACTAGCTGAAGAAAAGTATAGTATTTTAGAGCAAAAGCTTAAATTTATGTTTAAGGAGATTGAGAATATAGAAATAGAGTATAGATACTGCGGCTGTTTTGCATCAACCACTGATAACTTAGGTTTTATTGGGCCGGACCCTGTCCATAAGAATCTGTGGTATTGTCTAGGCTATGGTGCTAATGGAATCTTATTTGCAATTCTTGGGGGAATGATGCTTAGTAAATTGTATAAGGGAGAGCATTGTGAGGATATGAAACTATTTAAGGCTGATAGATTTGATAACTAAATTTTGTTGATAAAATAAACAAAGGGCTGTTACATTAAATCAATTTGAAAGATCCTTTAAATAGAATGCCTATTTAAAGGATTTTTCAAAATGCTCATTAACTAAATAATAGTAATATTTTCTGCTTGAGGTCCCTTAGGTCCCTTAGTAACATCATAGGAAACCTTTTGACCTTCTTGAAGTGATTTGTAACCTTCTGAATTTATTTGAGAAAAATGTGCAAAAACATCAGTTCCATCATCTCCTGTAATAAATCCATATCCTTTTTCTCCATTAAACCATTTTACTGTACCAGTCATATTATACGTACCTCCAAATTTTATTATTTTTGAACTCATGATAATAATTCAATAATAAAATTCCCTGAAGATGCTATATTTATTATAAAATTTTTTCTAAACTGTGCTAAGTTGTGTGTCTTTTTAACAAGTTTCGTTATTTTGTACTGATTTGCTGCCTTTCTTCATTATAAAGTATAATGGAATTTCTATTATTAGCGCTCCAAGTCCCTATATAATTTGAACTTTAGCTGCTTGCGTTAAAAGCCAGCAGCTAATACCTAAAGAGATAAAACTTACCTCTTTAGGTATAGCTCCAATTAGTTACAGACGAAGAGACCGAGGGAACTAACTGTTCAAACTATTTAGTACAAAAGGGATTTACAAAGGCCTGCCTAAGCTTGCTAAACATCATCAATAAGACTATCGAATCCAACACCCTTACCCCAAACAGATATAACAGAAATAACATTTACAAAGGCGTTTACATCCTTGTTAGCTATAAATCTCTTGATCAACATGCTTTCACGTGGAGAGCAAATTGTAACCAACTTAATTCGGGTTTGATTCATATATCCGCCTCTAATCTGATAGGTACTGACGCCTCTTTTTATTTTATGTAGTATATAATCTGTTATCTCCTCATGTTTATCACTTATTATTTCTATTTGAACCTTTTTAGAACCAAATCCGAAAAGGACCGTATCTATTGCCTTCATAAATATTATCTCAGAAATAACTGCATACATGGCTATATTCATACCATAAATAATAGCTGAAGATATAATTATTACAGCATCTATGCCAAGCAAAATTTCACTAATACTGATAAAAGGAAAAATTTTATGATGAAGGATTTTCGCTAAAGTATCAGTTCCACCAAAAGAAAATCCTCTTTTTAGTATAAGCCCACAACCTAATCCACTTATTATTCCATAGTAAATTGAGGCTAACATTAAGTCACCCTGTATAGAAGAAACCTTTAATCTATCAAAGACAATTAGAATCACAGGAAACAGTAAAGATAATGTAATTATTTTTAGCCCTTCTCTTTTTCCAAGAGTTACCCATGCAATAGTAAGTACTAATATTGACAATGCATAGTAAATGTAGGTATATTTTACGTGCAGTAGCTTGTCTATTATAATTGATACGCCCGTAATTCCTCCCGTGATTAATCCATTTGTTTTTAAAATTGAAGTAGTTGCAAATGCACAAAGTATGCATCCAGCTATTAAAAATAATAAGTCCAATGTGAGTTTTTTGCAGTCAATTTTTTTCACTCTATCACCTTCCATAACCATTTCATATCTAACTAGTATATTACAGTACATCTTAAGTTAACATATAGGAAATATTAAATTTATGTTAAATGTCTTAAATTAAGAGCAACATGGAGCATCCTTTAAAACTCTAACAGTTTACTATGAATTAAACCTATATCCTGTCCCCCATATAGTTTCAATATAGTCAGGATTTCCAGAATCTTTTTCTATCTTTTTTCTAAGCTTTTGTATATGTACTGCCACAGTAGCTGTATCTCCACAATAGCCTTCTCCCCAAATACTGTTAAATATTTGATCCTTTGTAAAAACTATATTAGGATTTGAAGCTAGAAAAACCAATAATTCGTATTCTTTTGTTGTCAATAAAACTTCCTTACCATTGACAAACACTTTATGAGAATCTGTTTGGATTTCCATGGCTTTATGGCTAATAAGCTCTAAAGTTACTTTTTTACCTGAGAGACGTTCATATCTTATAATGTGAGATTTTATCCTTGCAACTAATTCTGCCGGGCTAAAGGGTTTAGTTAAATAATCATCTGCTCCAAAGCCTAAACCTCTTATTTTGTCTATATCTTCATTTTTAGCTGATACAATTATAATAGGAATTTCAAACTTATCCCTAATTTCTTTTACTATCTCATATCCATCTTTACCAGGCAGCATCAGGTCTACTACAACTACATCATAGATGCCAAGTAGAGCTTTTTTTAATCCTGCTGCCCCATCTTGCTCTATATCTACCTTATATCCGTTTAACTGAAGATAATCTCTCTCTAAGGCTGCAATGTTGTTATCATCTTCAATTATCAAAACTTGTTTCACAAAAACCTCCCCTTCCTTATATCATTAAGTTCTGCATTATCATTAAATCGCTACAGGAAGCTCTACTCGAAAAGTGCTGCCCTTTGACAAAGAGCTCCAAACGGAAATTCTTCCACCATGGGCTTCTACCATTTCCTTAGCAATTGCTAGTCCAAGTCCTGTACTCATTAAGTCCTTTGTTCTTTCTGTATCTATACGATAAAATCTATCAAATACAAAGGGAAGTTTATCCTCAGCTATACCTGGACCATTGTCACTGATATTAATCCTTACAAGATCTGCCTCATCTTCTAACTCAATAGAAATAGCTAAATTTTCTTCATGACCGTACTTAACAGCATTTCCTATAATATTTCTTATAGTTTGATATATCCTTTTTCCGTCTATGTTAACTTCTAATTCTTTTTCTATTCTATCAATAAAACTAAAATTAATATTTTTTTCACCTAAAACAAAGGTAAACTCTTCCACAATATCCTGCATAAAAGGTTTTATCTTTACTCTTTCAAATTTAAAATCTACCTTTTGCATATCAAGTTTTGAAAATAAAAATAAATCATCAATAAGTCTATTTATATAATCTATATTACTATGAATTGTTTTAAGATACCTATTTATTGTATCAGGAGAATCGGCGACTCCATCTAATATAGCTTCAACATATCCATTTATTGAGGTAATTGGGGTTTTTAAATCATGTGATATATTCGCTATAAGAGTCTTTCTATTTTCCTCATATTCTTTTTTTAACTTTTCCCCTTGCTCTAATTTTTCCACCATTTCATTAAATTCATCTATTAAAATGCCAATTTCATTATAAACTTCTTTTTTAATTCTAATCTGGTAGTTTCCCTTAGCAATTTGCCCTACTCCAGTTTTTAAGCTTTCGATAGGCTTTATAATTCTTTTCTCTAAGCGCCAGTATATATAAAGATGTGCAATCTCCTTGGCAGTAAATATTGCTGCAAAGAAAATGGTTATAGACTTAATTCCTACTACCTTAAAGATTAGGTAAATTATAAATATATTAATAAAAAAAGCCATCGGACGAAGCCATATCAAGTATCTATGGCATAATTTAA
Source organism: Clostridium tanneri (assembly GCF_033659955.1). Lineage (NCBI taxonomy): Bacteria > Bacillati > Bacillota > Clostridia > Eubacteriales > Clostridiaceae > Clostridium > Clostridium tanneri. The sequence continues at coordinate 115,801 of NZ_JARUJP010000012.1, read as the reverse complement.
ATTCATTTCTATGCTTTCTGCGTATCTTATGAGTTTGATGTAAATGTTCATGATTTTTATGATGCAGTTCATGCCATTCATGGTGCTTTTTATACCACTCTTTGTTAAACTCACTTTTATTCTTCTTAAAAATACTCATATATATCACCTTTAAAATTTAATTACAATAATATTACCACAATATACTCCCACTTAAAATAAAATAATGGGTGCAAAATTTAAGCTTACACCCATGCATATTTACCAACTAAAGTTTACTAAAGCATTTAAACTATTTTCACCTTTAGCACTAACTTCTATTTTTTCAACTTCATTATTTTTATTAATGTATATATTTAACTCAGCATTACTATTTTCAGAACATAGTAATGCTTTAATGAACTCACAGTGCTTATGATGATCTCCCATCTCTTTAACATGGAGGTTTTTATGATGCTCAGCTAAATCTTTGTGCTGATCCTTAATTTCATTGATTATATCCTTTAAGTTGAGAGATAATATAGATATTCCATCCTTTTCTTCAGCTTTAAGATTTTCTAGTACATTAAGTATAAAAGTAATTTTTGAAAGTTTTGCCTTTATACCTCCATGTCCACAACATCCCCTACCGTGATGACCCATATGATGGTTTAATTTGTGATGTTTACAATCCTGCATGTTAAATTCTGTATTGCTTTCATGTTTTACTTTCTTTCCATCGCAGTTAAATTCACTGTTTATTTTAGCCTTAGATTCCCCGGTAGTTGTGTTAGTAATAAATTCTTTAGACAAGGACAATACTTTCTCTTCACCCTTTGCTGCATCAATTTTAATGTTTACATCAAAGGCTTCTTTTTCCTTCATAGTTTTAAATACATCATATAAAAGTTTAATCTTGTTCATTAATATGACCTCCTAATATTTTTGCAAGGATATTATTTGGTGTCCTTGCTTCCTATGAGTTCATTATAAAGACAGAGGTTAAAAATCCTTTAAAGTAATTTTAAAAATTTTATAAAGAATTATAAAATAAACTTAAAATGAAAGTATAAATCTCTATGACTTTTTCCTCTAATTAAATTCTGCTATATAGTTTTCTTCCTAAGTAGAAGCTGTTGCTTTTGATAAGGGAGAACTTACTATAGTTCTGGTGGACAAACCTTCGATACTTTGGTAAAATTATCAATTGATGTTCTAAGTTCGGTTTATTTTTCAACTTAACTAGTCATCTCAAAAGTTCATTCATAAATATTTATTTTATGAAACTTTTATCTATCAGTGAAATGGAGGTTGTAATATGAAAGCTATGTTAAACAAAGAAATCTTTTATAAGTATATTGGTGCAGTTGGTGGAGCTCTTTTTTTTGCTGCTGCTTTAAATATAGTTATTGTTCCATTAAACTTATATAATGGAGGTTTTACAGGAATAGGACAACTTGTTCGAGCAATACTAATCAATTATCTTCACATAACTTTTCCTGAAAACTTTGATATCACAGGAACTATTTTCTTTTTACTTAACGTTCCTCTTCTTATATTGGCTTATAAAGAGTTGAACCGTGACTTTTTTGTAAAAACAATTATTACAGTTACTTGCCAATCCATCTTTCTATCTTTTATACCTATACCAAAAACTCCAATCATTAAAGACACTTTGGCTGCTTGTGTTGTTGGTGGAGTAATTATGGGCTACGCTGTAGGAATTACTTTGAGACTTGGAAGTTCTGGAGGCGGAGTAGATATTTTAGGTATATACTGTGCAAAAAAGTATCCTGATTTTAGTGTTGGAAAAATAACTTTGTTAATAAGCTTTTTTGTATTTAGTGGCTGTGCCATCATGTTCAATTTAGAAACCTCTATATATTCCATTATTTTAACTGCCATATCAACTTTTGTAATGGATAAGGTACACGATCAAAACATAAAAACCAGTGCTCTAATCTTTACAAAAAAAGAAGGCATTCCTGATTCCATAATGCACCAATTAAATCGAGGTGTAACTGGCTGGATCGGAAGCGGCTGTTATACTAATGAAAAAACCTATATTTTAATGACAGTTATTTCAAAGTATGAAGTAAAAAGATTAAAAAAGATTGTTCATGAGATTGATTCTGATGCATTTATGATTTTCAATGATGACTTAGGGGTTATCGGAAACTTTGAAAAACGATTCTAAATTGTATATAATAAACTTTTAAATAAAGGTAGACTTGCCCCCGGACAAGTCTACCTTTATTTTATTTAACCTATATTATCATATCAAATCTATCTATTATTCTTTGAATGCTGCTAACCGTCTTACTCACATGATACCACTGGGCCACTGCTAATAAGTTATTGAATTGCTAGCATCTATTACAAATTTATCTATACTATTACTATCCTTTAGTCTATCTAAAGTCCTGTTAACTTCTTTTACTAAATCTTCACTTCCCTTTTTCATTGCTGCTGCAGAACCTGTATAGTCAGTACTAAGTTTTATATCAGATATAACTATATCACTATCCACATATGCTTTAGCAATTGGTGTTCTAAGAACTACCCCATCTACTTTGTGATTCTTTAATGCCAAAACTAAGTCTGATATTGTTGTAAATGCCATAGGTTCAGTTAGTGTAATTTTTTCCTTAACTATAGATTCTTCAATACTTCCCTTTTGAACTCCTAGAATTTTACCATTGAAATCAGTAGCTGACCTAAACTTGTTCTTATCTGCAGTTCGTACTATTATGTTTTGAATCTCTTCGTAATAAATATCAGAAAAATCTACATGTTTTTGTCTTTCTACTGTTGGACTTATTCCTGATATAACTAAATCCACTTTTCCCTGATCTAGCGCAGCCAGCAGTCTATCAAATTGCATATCTACTATTTCCAATTGAACACCTAAGTCTTTTGCAACTTCTTTTGCAATCTCTATATCAAAACCAACAATCTGATCCTTTCCATTTATCGACTTATGAAACTCATATGGTGGATAGTCTGCACTGGTTCCAAGTACAAGTTTGCCTGTCTTTTTTATTCTTTCCATTGTTTCAGATACTTCAAAGCTGGAACCAACTCCAGTTACAATACTATTTACTGATGCATCTGAAACTACTGCAGTGCCACCTAAAATTATTACATTATTATATTTGTTATGTTGGGCTTTTATGGACTCCATTACTGAAGAGTCAACGGAGTTACCAACTAGAATTAAAGGTGAGTTGCTGGAAGAGGCTAATACACTTCCGGATAGTGCATCTGGATAATTTTCTCCTGACGCAACATAGACTTTATCATAGTTAAACTTATCCGCAAAATAATCTAGTACTGCTGAATTGGTTTCATATCGGCTTAAGCCTCCAAGTCTTACAGAATTATTTAAATATGAATCAATCTTAGTTCCTACTACTCCTGTGCCGCCAATTATATAGTTTTCCATAAAAGTTTTATTTGCTAAAAAGTTTTTGGTTACTATGGGCAAATCATCTTTGTCAGTAAGAAGTATGGGCATTCCCTTTTGTGCTGCAATTGGAGCAATAGATAATGAATCTGCGAATCCATAGCCATTGGTTACTACTACTCCAGTTGTATTTTCTAAATTTTTAGCTACTTCTATAGCTACTTCTATAGCTGTTTCAAATCTATCTTGTCCATATATTCTAGTGGTTTCAATCCCCATGTTTTCTAATTCAGCTTTTACGTTATCAGATACAACTCCAGTTCCACCAATAATAAATACTTTTTCTACCTTCAGTTTTAATAATTGGTCTTTGCTCTCTATACCTAAGGCATTCTTACTAGTTAAAAGTATAGGTGCTTTATACTGCTTGGCCAAAGGAGCAGCACATAATGCATCTGCAAAACCTTCTCCACTTGCTATTACAGCATATTGGGATGATGTCCAACCGGAGCTTACAATTTTAGAATTAGTCTCATACCTGTCATTTCCCCATAACCTATCTTGTAATGTTGCTGCTTTAACAACATTTGATGTGAAAAATATTAGACAAGACACAATTGCAGTAGAAATAGACATTAACAATCTTTTCTTCATACTTATCCTCCTATCTATAACTCATATATCAATTATAATATCTATTTGGAAATAGTTCCATTAATTTACTCTAAAATAAATTAACTAGGAGGATAAGTAACTTTTATTTAAATCAATTTCTCAGGAATAAATTTAGAGGAAATCCACCTTATCAATATATAATCAGCTATGAATAAAGCAGCACCTACTATAACCATAACAAGATTACTAATAGTAAGTACACCTGTCATCTGACCTACTAATGTGAGAATTATAGGAATAACAAGAAGAGAACTTACCTGTTGAGCATCTTGAAAGGTTTTTGATTTTGCTGATACCATTACAGTAAAAATCAAAGAAAACAAGTTAATTGCTGGTGAAATCCAAAGTATAATAATCAGCCATTTTATATCTGGAAAGATAAGTCTTCCAAAATAGATAAAACCGCCTATATTTACTATAATACCAAAAGCAACAAAGGAAAGTAATGTTATAATATATGCAGGTATAAAAACACCTAAAATCTTTGCCCTTAGCAGTTCTTCCATGGATATTGGTGTATAAAGTAGTGTCTCCATCGTTTTATGCTCCCTTTCCCCTACAAAGCTGCTGGCTCCAATGGTTGCTGAGCACATTACTGGAATTATAAGAAAGTATGATGGAAACATATAGTTTATAGCAACTTTTATAAACAGTTGAGAAGGACTATATGCCATATATTCAGATGGTAGTTTTTTTATAATTGGTCCAAGATCCCTAAGCACATTATCATCATATCCAATATAATTAGCACCTATCACCATCGCCAAAGGTATAATTACAGTAAGAATAATCGGTACAATAGTCATCGGTAGAATAACTTGCTTTGAATTTGTTATTTCATGTATATCTTTATCAATCAATGCCCTTTCACTACTATTCATATTCAATCCTCCAATATTGTATTATCAGCTGTACCTTTTATATACTTAAAGTACAATTGTTCCAAGGACCATTTTTGTTGTGACACTTCATAGATTTCTCCACCATTTACTACTATATTTTCAATAAGAGCAGTTACCTCTTTATCCCCTAAAATAGGCTTGCTATATAAATTATTACCTTCATAAATAAAGCCAAGCTTCTCCGGAATATTTTTTCCTCTAATTTTTAATTCAATCTTAGCATTTTTCTTTGAAGCAAGCTCATCAAAAGTACCTACACCTAATATATTGCCTTTATTTATAAAACCATACAGTGTACATATATCTTCCGCATACTTTAATTGATGAGTACAAAGAAAAATTGTAACTTCATTTTCCTCTGCAAGTTCTTTTATAAGTCTTGTAACATTAAGTGCATTTTCTGGGTCCAGGCCAGAAGTAGGTTCGTCAAGAAATAAAACCTGTGGACTGTGTATGAGAGAAATAGCTAAAGAAATTCTCTTTCTCATTCCTGTACTGAAAGTCTTTACCTTCTTATCCCTTACCTCTGACAATTCCAGCTTTTCCAATAAGAAATTCCTGCGTTTTTTTAAAAGTTCTTCTTCCATGCCATGCATCTTTCCAAAGAATATCAAATTTTGCTCAGCAGTAAGATTTTCGTAGCAGGATGCACTTTCCGTCATAACTCCACAAAGTCTGTGAAGCTCAATATTGTTTTTCTTCAAAGGTTTTCCTAAGATTTCAGCATATCCAGAGGTTGGCAAAAGAATCCCATTGAAAATTCTAACAGTAGTAGTCTTTCCAGAGCCATTAGGTCCAAGAAAGCCAAATATCTCACCTTTAGGTATACTGAGATTTATATCATTTAATACATTAATCTGTCCATCATAGGATTTCTTAATATCTTTCATATTTATTGCATTCATTTACTTACCTCTCAAATTTTGCTCTAAGCGTTTTATTAATAATTTATATATATCTTCTTCTTTCATATCATTCACCTCTAACAATATGTTATTACTTTGGGTATTTACCGTCAATGGATTGCTAGTTGATTTTGGTTGAAAAAGTTAACTGGTAAGAAACTAAAAGTACCCTGTAGGGTGATGCAGCCTTTTTTCTGTATCAACCCTACAGGGTACAGTTTACCCATTAAAATTAAATTTTACTTTTCATTGCTGATCTGAACATCATAGCTGAGGTAGATAGAATTACAAACACTACCACCCATTTTAACATGGTGAGGGGCAGTTCTTTAACAATATAGGCAGCGATTAGAACTCCTACAATACCAAAAATATTTGTAGCCAAGGATACCTTTCTATGATATGCTCCTTCTCTAACAAACTTTATAGCCGCTACAGGTTCAAGGAATGCACAGGAACCCATCATTATAGGAAAGGCTACCTTAGGGGACATTCCCAAAGCAAAAACCAAAGCCATACATGGTGCATAATTTCCTATTCCTATGCACATTAAAGCTCCAAGAATAAAGTTACCTATCAATCCTATTATCAGCTTAACTCCTGTAAGTTCTGTTGCTGCTCCTCCTACAGGCATAATATTTAGCAATCCTGCCAGCATTACAAATGCAACAATCACAAGGGCTGTTCCCATTCCAATCTGAACCTTTTTCTTCGGGAGCTTGGCAACTATTCCAGCACCAAAATAGGAGCCTGCAGTAGCTGCTATAATCATAGTAACCAACGTAGTTATATCAACTTTAATAACAGTGACGAATATAAGTGCCTGTGTTACCACCGGAACACAGTTTGCAACATTCAAAGTACCTGGGATTATTCTGTCATCCACAAGCTTTAACACTTTATAAACCGCAGTGGTAGGGGCGAAGCTTCCAATTCCCAAGGCGTCAAAGAAATTTGCTACCAAACCTACTGTTCCATAAACTAACCAATTGCCGCCCTTCTCAAGTCTTCCTTCTTTTTTTGCCTTCATGTAATCCTGGAAAAAAATAAACGCAAAAACCATGGTGAAAATTGAAAGGATTCCTAAGATAATTTTAATGATCATACTAAAATCTCCTTACTAATATCCATATAGTAATACTTGTCCTTTTCATACATTATATAACATTTCAAGGGAATTGTCAGTTTAATTCTGTAAATTGAATTATAAAATAATTTTTATTCAAAAATGTTATTTTACTTTCCTATTTAAATTTCTGGTAACCAAAGATCCTCATCTGCTGTAATTGCCTAATCTTATCAAGACTTGCAGGTGGGCAAAGCCTGTTCAAATTGCATTAATATGTACACTTATGGTAAACTTATCTAGAAGAGAGGTGTTACTACAATGAAAAAACTGATAAAAGTAGTTGGAGCTGTTATAGAAAACGAAAACAATGAGATACTATGTGCTCTTCGTTCTCCAAAGATGTCCATTCCAAATATGTGGGAATTCCCTGGGGGAAAAGTTGAAAAAGATGAAAATTTAAAACAAGCTATAGAAAGAGAGATAAAGGAAGAGTTAGGATGTAAAGTTCAGTATTCTAATATATTTAATGATAACACTCATGAATACGATACCTTTACAGTGAATTTAATTACTGTGAAGTGCAAATTAATTTCAGGCACTCCTACTGCCAGTGAGCATTCTAAGCTTATATGGTTAAAGAGAGAGAACCTGCCTTCCTTAAAATGGGCTCCAGCAGATATTCCTGCAGTTTTACAATTGGCATCAGAGAAGGTATAGCTAAAATACTATACCTCCCCTGTAGATTCACTGTATAAATATTTATTTTATTGAAGTTCCAAAGATACTAACCTTATAATCCTAAATTAAATTCATCTATGAGATTATAGCATTTTTCCTTTAATAGACTAATTACTCTTTCAGTAGGCATGTTATTAATTGAATACTGAAATCTTTCATCTTGCCCTAATTTATCTAAAAATTCAACTTCTCTATAAAGTCCAACATCCTCTCCAGAATCAGGTTCCTTTAAGTGATTATTTAAATTCTCTTCATCAGTATTTACTTTTTCTATTTTACTTCCAATAGTTACAAGATATATCACCTTTGCACATCCTCTCGTAAAGTTCTAGTAAAATCAAGTTACTTTTAACCTTTAGTTTGTTAAATCTTTCTGCCATACATAATACGGCTGATACTCTGATATTACAGAGCAAAATTCCCAAAAATCTTATGCTGAAAATTATTATAAGGCTATCTTAGAATGATTCCAACTTCATTTTAAGATAGCCTCTTTTTTAATTTATCATATTATTAAATGCAGTTAACTCATCTGTTTTTTCTTGTAAATTTTATACTTATGCATAAGCATGTGGCATATTACTAAAAATTTTAACTAAGCTGTTTAGCAGCTTTCTTTTTACTTAATCCAGTTCCATACCAAGCAGCAAGTAAAACTATCATCCATACAACTCCAACTATAGCTGGAATTCTAGTATCTGCACCTAAAAGCATAGAAACAAATACGCCAACTAGGAATATCATAGTGATGATGCCTGAAGCTGGATAAAGTACTGTTTTAAATCTTAACTTGCTAACCTGTTCAGGTGTAAGACTCTTTCTGAATTTAATTTGAGTGTAAACAATCATGAACCATGCAAATATTCCTGCAAAAGTTCCCACGCTTGTAACATAAGTGAATGCTTTACCAGGTGCAACATAGTTTAGTATAACTCCGATTAACATAAATCCTACTGAAGTAAGTATTGCGTTTTGAGGAATGTTATTTTTATTAAGCTTTCCAAAAACCTTAGGCGCTTGTCCTTGAAGTGAAAGATTATAAAGCATACGACCTGTTGTGAATATACCTGAGTTACATGATGATGATGCTGCTGTAAGTACAACAAAGTTTATGATACCTGCTGCTGCTGCTATACCAAGTTTAGAGAATGTAAGAACGAATGGACTTCCTTTTGTTCCTATGCTGTCCCAAGCATAAAGTGACATTATAACAAACAATGCACCGATATAGAATATCATTATTCTTATGAAAACGCTGTTTATAGCTGTTGGTATTACCTTTTCAGGGTTTTTTGCTTCTCCAGCTGTAACACCAATAAGCTCAACTCCTACGAAAGCAAAGGAAACCATAGTCAAGGTTGATATAGGTCCCATGATTCCTTTAGGGAAGAAACCACCGTGAGCGGTCAACTTTGAAATACCAATTGGTACTCCATTATTTCCTAAACCGAACATTATCATAGCTAAACCAATTACTATCATAATAACTATTGTAGCAACTTTTATAAGTGCAAACCAAAATTCGATTTCTCCGAAGGCTGATGCTGCAGTTAAGTTTACAATAGTAAGTAAACAAACGGCAACTAGTGCTGATATCCACTGAGGTAAGTTAGGGAACCAGAAGGTCATATAAATACCTACTGCTGTAACTTCTGCCATACAAGTTACAACCCACATTATCCAGTAAGTCCATCCCGTCAGATACCCTGCAAGAGGACTTACATAATCGTTCGCATATGCACTGAAAGAACCTGCAACCGGATGTTCAACGGCCATTTCACCAAGGGAACGCATGATGAAAAATATCATTACTCCTGCAACAGCATATGTAAATAATATAGCTGGACCTGCTGCCTGTATAGCTGTTGCTGATCCCAAGAATAGACCAACTCCAATAGCTCCTCCTATCGCCATCATTTTAATGTGTCTTTCTTCAAGACCACGTTCAAGGCCTTCGCCATTTTGAGTTTGGAACTCATTGCTCATTTTAATTCCCCCTTTTATTTAATATCTTTCACTATTAGTTTATTTTATTCTCCGAATATTGTCAATAATTATTCGATTGATTTATCTTATATCACTTTTTTAAATATTCTTTCTTTGCTTTTAATTGTTTACTCCTTTATATATATCAATATGTAGATTCTGTCTTTTTTATTCTAGGTATAGATTTTTTAAAATTTTACGTAGACTATTAATTATATTACTAATTTGTGTTATATTAGTAATAGGTTTTATGCTACCAATTTTAAAGACTATAGAATATAAAACCTAATAAACTGGTATATCACCAGAGTATTGCATTATAATAAGGAGTGAAATTACTGAAATGAAAAACAAAATAATACTATCACTTACCACTATATTTTTTGTCGTATTGTTAGTATCTGGTACAGCTAGTTCTTTAGCAATAAACCTATTGTATAAGAACTCTGCTAGTAGTGAAGTGTCCCCATTATTTAGTTCTAATATTATATTAGTGATCCTAGGCACAACTATAGCCTGTACTGTTCTAGCAATGATAATTTTATCAATATACATTAATAATGTGTTCACGAATATTATTGTATTTAAAGAAAAACTTTCATTTATAGCAGATGGACAACTTTCAATTAGAGTAAAGGAACAAGGTATTTTAAAAGCAATTGCTGCAGATATTAATAAAGTTATAAATAATACAAAAAAGGTACTGTGCCAAGTTGGTGAAATATCTGATAAAAATAGGGGGCTTGCACTGACAATCAAGGACAACTCAGAAAGTACAGAAAGAGCTTCAAATGAAATAGCAAATTCTGTACAAGCCATTGCTGAAGGAACAAATCAACAGTCCCATGCTGCTATGTTATCAGACGATAATGTGAAAAGGATGGCTGAAAATAACAACATAATTATGGAACAAGCAGAAAAAACAAAAATAGTTGCAGGTGAAATGATAGAAATCGTAAAGGCAAATAGCCAGCTTTTCGGTGATTTAATCGGCAATATAAAAAATACTGGAGATATTACAACAAAGCTTGCATCAAAGATCTATCAACTTCAAATAGAAGCAGATAAAATAAAAAACATTACCAATGTTGTAACTGAGATTAGCGAGCGAACTAATTTACTTGCTCTTAATGCAGCAATTGAGGCAGCTCGTGCAGGAGAACAGGGAAAGGGCTTCTCTGTTGTAGCAGATGAAGTTAGAAAGCTTGCAGAACAGTCTTCCGACTCCGCTGGGGAAATAAAAAAATTAATTGAAAATATTACATTAACAATCGAAAATATAACATCAGAAACAAACAATCAAGTAAAGGAAATAGAAAAAGATATAAAATTTGCAGATGAATCAAAGGAATCTTTTTCTAAAATTGTGGAGTCAACACAATCTACCTTTGATGCAATAAAACAAATTAATGAACTATCAGTAAACTCTATGGAAATAACCTCCACTGTAACTAAACTAGTTGAAGAAATATCCTCTTCAACACAGGAGGCTGGGGCATTTACTGAGGAAGTTTCTGCTGCCTGTGAAGAACAGCTTGGCTCAATGCAGGAAATGAGCAGACTTGTTGAAAAAATGAACACTACCGCTGATGATATTGACAAAACGTTAAATTCCTTTATTAAAAATACTACCGTTGGTGAAAGTGAAAAGGCTTTGATAAACGAAGGATTAAAAATACTTAGAACCTTTAATGAAGATATGAATAACCAAAATATAACTATTGAAAATGCTACAAACTTCTTTAGGGAAAAAGTAAAATTCTACCCACAATTTGAGCTGATATCAACAATTAATAGAGAGGGCATAATGATATCTGCAAGTGTTGATACTAATATAGGCAATGATTTTACATACAGACCTTATTTTAAAATAGCCTTAGAGGGAAAAGAATATCATACTGAAGCTTATATTTCTAATACAACTTTTAATTATTGCATTACAATTTCCAAGCCTTTCAAAGATCCAAATGGAAACATAGCTGGAGTAATTATGGCAGATATTTGTATAGAAAGCTAGTCTTTCTATTGGGCACCATTTTTACTAAGCTTTACTTATAAGATTATAAATGATTACTTAAGCACATTAAGAAATACTTATGATATTACTTAATGTGCTTTTAATATTTATTTATAATTAAAAGTTCTTAGCTGCTTCCTCAGCCTTTTTAATTGCATTTCCTACAATAGCATCAACATCATTGCCTACTACATCTAATTCCTCTGCAGATATGGTATTGAAATCTGTAATTCCTAAGAATCCGAAAATAGTTCTTAAATATCTATCTCCCATTTCAAAGGATGAATTTGGCTCTGATGAATATTGGCCACCTCTTGCTGTAATATTAATAGCCTTTTTATTCTTACATAAACCTACAGGACCTTCTGCAGTATACTTAAATGTAATTCCAGTAACACAGATATAGTCCACGTATGCCTTTAATATGGCTGGTATGCTCAAGTTCCACATTGGCTCTGCAACTACATATTTATCAACTTCAGCAAATTGATATGCATACCTAAGAATAGGATGCTTTTTACTTTCTTCAGTTTTAGGACCAAAGACAGTGTTTATATCCTCTGCTGATAGTAGCCCTATTCCTTCTTTGTATAAATCTAAAGTAATAATTTCATCCTCTGGATGGCTCTGCTTGTACGACTCAATAAAACTATCAGATATCTTAAATGTTCTAGACTGACCTTCTGGTTTTGCATTTGCTTTAATATATAACACCTTAGCCATTTAATTTTACCTCCATTTTAATTTTATTCTATATTAGGGTGTTACATATTTAAGTTATTTATTCAATTGAATTAGTCACCTGTAGTTACATAATTGTCTCTTTTATTTCCAAAATTTTCAAAATGATAAATTACGCATAAGCAATGTGTTATCATCTATTAGCTTAAATTTTCCAATGGTGCTATAATAATATTATTAATTTAAAGTGCGAGGAGATGTAATCATGAATAAAATAACTATTGAATTAGAACAACTCTATTCTGATGCTAGAAGAGATCCTTTACTTAGAGAAAGGCTTCTTGCAACCCGTTCAGCAGATGACCCTATGGATGCCTTTTGTAAAATAGCTTGCGAAGTTGGACATCCTATCACCGTTGGTGACCTTTTCGCAGTTGGTCAAGAATATAGCGACAATCAATGCAAAAGTACAAATGGTGGAAATCCCTATCCATACGACTTATTTGATGACACATACGAAACATTTCTGGCCTCTCTGTAAAATGCACATAAAAGAAATTTCCCTCAAAGCTAAGTTTGAGGGAAAATACATTATATTATTTTTTCGTGAAACTTTACCCTTAAAAATAAATATCAGAAAACTCAATTTGTACAGCCTGTATTATCCTATGGTCTTGCATTAGCGACATGTCACGGGAAGAGTCCTTAGCCCTTAATTTTGTTACAGGAAGGGTAATTGTAAATAGGCTTCCCTTTCTTTCCTCACTGTCAACTGATATTTTACCTCCCATTGCGGTAATAAGGCTTTTTGCCAGTGACAACCCTACCCCTGTACCTTCTGCCTGTCTGGAAAGAGTACTATCTACCTGTCCAAATCGCTCAAATATTAGTTCCTGTTTTTCTTTAGGTATGCCTATACCTTCATCCCTTACTGTTATTGTTGCTTTTCTATTTTTGTATGAAATATTTACATAAATAGCTTTACCTTCAGGGGTAAACTTGATTGCATTTGATAAGAGGTTTAAAAGTATACGCTCATACTTCTCTTCATCAATAGCCATTTCTAAATAGTCAACCTCCGATGAAAATTTTAACTCTACCCCCTTTTGTTTAGCATATATATCAACGGATTCTACAATAGCCTGAGATACAAAAATAATATCTACATTTCTTTTATGCATTTTAAAATGTTCCGTATTAATTTTAGTTATATCCAATAAATTATTCACAAGTCTTAGTTGTCTGAAGGAATTTAATTTTATACTCTTTAAATAATTTTTTACTTTCTCCCCTACTTGATACCCATATATATTCTCAATAGTTTGCAGTGCTGCCAAGATAACATTTAGTGGTGTCTTAAATTCATGAGTCATTAGTAATAAAAACTCGTCCTTTATTTTCATCGCCTTTTTAAGTTCACGATTCTTTCTTTGAAGTTCATCCTTTGCCTTTTTTAGCTAAAGATGGGTTCTTACTCTGGAAACCAGTTCCTTTCTATTAAAAGGTTTGGTAACATAATCTACTGCCCCTAAATCAAAGGCTTTTACAATATCCTCTTTTTCATCCTTTACAGTTAGAAATATTATAGGGATATCCTTATACCTATAATCCTTTTTAAGGGTACTGCACACTTCATATCCATCAATTTCCGGCATATCAATATCTAACAAAATAAGCTCTGGAGTATTCTCTCCAAGAAAACTATAGGCTTCACTAGCATTCATTGCAATACCCAGTTCATAACCATATTCCGCCATGATTGTGGCTACTACTTGTATATTGCTAGGATTGTCATCTACTATTAAAATTAAGTCATTACTCATATTATTCAACCTCTCTATACTCCAAAATTAAATTCTTAATTTGCTCTAACTGTAATTTTATCTTAATTATATTGTAGCTCTCAGCACTAATCATTAATTCTTCACCTATTGTAGATAAAAACTGCAGATGGTGTTGCTTTCCAAAGGAACTTAGTATGCTAGCTAGATTTTTTACACTGCCTATAATCATAGATGTTTCTAATTTTTCAATTAACGGACTAATCTTGTTTCTTAAATCAGTAAGTATTTTAGCATCAATTGAAGGTATTATTATGTTTTCAACCTTAGACTTAGAAAAATCGTAGGTTTCTTTTTTCACCCTGTTATTGATATACCTTGATATTTTCTTCATCAGCTGCTCAACCTTAACAGGCTTCATCAAATAATCATCGAAGTTACAATTCTCTGATATACACTGTGCAGCAGAGGCACTTAAAGCTATAATTGGAATATTTCTCAGTTCTTGGGTTTTCTTAAGCTTAGAAGAAGCTTCAAAACCGTCCATAACTGGCATAACCAAATCCATAATTATTAATGTAGGTTTCTCTTCCTTGCAAACTTTTAATGCTTCACATCCATTTTCCGCCATTATTACTGTAATTCCCACTTTGGAGAGCAATTCCTTTAACAAAAGTCTGTTGGTTTCTATATCATCTACAATAAGCACCTTTTCCTTAGAAAAATTATAGTTTTCAAAACAAGCTCTATATGTATCCTCCAGAACCTCTTCTGTGGCAGCTACTTGAACATTGTAAAATTCCACATGAAAAGCACTTCCGCTGCCAAGGGTGCTATCAATAAATATTTTTCCCTCCATCATTTCAGTTAGTTTTTTAGTAATAGAAAGCCCTAGGCCTGTACCACCATATTTTTTTATACTTTGTCCTGATACTTGACTAAAAGCTTCAAATATCCTTTCTCTTTCATTTTCAGGGATACCAATACCTGTATCTTCGACGGAAATGCGGAGATCCAAGCTACTACTATCTTCATCAGCAGCACTGGCCTTTAACGAGAGTTTCACATAGCCCTTATCAGTGAACTTTACAGCATTACCTACTAGATTTAATAGTATTTGACGAACTCTTACTTCATCAAACAAAAGACTATCTGGAAACCCCTTCTGAATATTTATTATAAATTCAACATTTTTATCTTGAAGCTTCTGCCTAAATATATTTTCAATATCCTTAAAAACATTCTTAAGCTTTGCCGGTTTATACTGCAGCTCAATTTTCCCCGCTTCTATCTTAGACAAGTCAAGAATATCATTGATAAGAGTAAGAAGATTGTTCCCGGCAGTATTTATAGTTTCAACATAACTTTTATGTTTTTCATCTTTTATTGTACTTTGCAGCAATTCACTAAAACCTATAACAGCATTTAGCGGGGTGCGAATCTCATGACTTATGTTGGCAATAAACTGGCTTTTTGCCTTGTTAGCCTTTTCTGCTTCTATTTTTGCATATTTTAATTCAGTGTTTGCTTTCTCTAGCTCTGCAGTTCTCCCCTTAACCTTTTCTTCAAGATTATTTATATGTAAGTGTAATTCTTCTGCCATGGCATTAAATGCAGTTGAAAGCTTGCCAATTTCATCATTTTTAAAAATCTTCGCCCTTTGCAGTAGGTCTCCCTTAGAAAACTTTTCTGAAGCGTCAATTAGATGATTAATAGGCTTTAGAAAAGTCTCTGTGTTTTTCATGTAAATTACTAAGGAAAAAAGAAGAGCAACTATAGATAGAACTAATGAAATACGGATGTTTTTATTAATAGGGTATGTAAAGAAACTCTCAGGAATAGCTGTTATAATTAACCAGTCTAATCCTTCTCTTTTATATTCCGATACTTTTATGTGAATCTTATCATTTAATCTATTTATAACAAAGTTATCATTTGAAGATTTTTTATAGAGTTCATAAGCCTCTATAATAGATTTATTTTCAATTTCTTTAATTGTTCTCCTTTTAACTTTACCATCATCAGAAGTTGAAAAGTTAGATTCCTCTAGAGAATTGGCTACCAGTTCACCAGAATTTTTTTCAATAATACAAGCAGCCTCTACCTGATTACTGGTAATCTCTTTTAGGAACTTATTTAGTGTGGAAAGGGTAACATGTGTGCCTAGTACTCCCATAAGAATACCCTCTTTATCATAAATAGGATAGGCAGCAGAAAGCACAAGATCCTCCTTTACAAAATGCTTGTAGAGAGGAGAAAATATCGGCTTACCCTTTTCCTTTGCAATTTTATACCAATCTCTTGTACGAGGATCAAACTCACCAAAGTCTTGTACAAATTCTCCCTCAGTTAAGTCTTTTGTAACAGAGTAGTAATAAGAGTGACCCTTTGTTTCCCCATTGCTCCTATATATTTCTATATCATTATTTTTGTTCTTTCGAGCTCCATAATACTGGCCATTCTCCATACCGTAGCTAAAACTATAAATCTCTTCGCTGCTTGATTTTATTACTCCTGCAAAGAAGGTATCTCTTTTTTCTTTATCCTGTATATCTATAATTTGATTTTGTAACAAATTATGGTTTACTTTATTAATATACAGTGGAACATTGATAAGGTTATCTATCTCCCCCAGTATATCTTTACCGGCTTCATTCTCCATTTGTTCTATGAGGCTCCTAGAAGATGTTTTCCAATTAGAAAATATAATAGTGCCAATAATGATAAGAGTACTTATCATAAGCACTACAAAGGATATACTGATTCTAAATCTTATGGAACTTTGTTTTCTATTCATATTCAAACCACCTATCTAAGACTTATCTTTTGTACAGTATCAAATTATAATATAATTTTACATTTATCCGTTACTTTAATGTTCTTGTGCTTACTTTTCTTACATTCTATCACATTATAAGTGAAAAATTTGTATAATTGTCTACCAATTCAAATCATACTAACAACAAAAAATTTAATCTTTCATATTACAGAAATGTTCTGTAAATACAAAAGATTAATTATTCAGATGCTTTGTATATTCATGATAAATTAATACTTTCTAGTGGCAAAAAGTTATGCAAATAAAAATAGGATTCCCCACAGGCTTTAGAATAGATTAAGTATTACTTAAATAAATTCAAAAACAATGTGGTGAATCCCTACTTTAAACTATTTTCTTATTGCTTTAAAGGCTTCTGTTTGTGATTTTATGCCTTTTTCTGCTGCAAATCTTTCAATACTTGAAGCACCGAAGAAACCATCAATTCCTTCTGTTCTCTCTATTACATAAGCAGCATCTTCTGGTTCTGCAATAGGTCCGCCATGGCAGATTACCATAATATCAGGATTAACTTCTCTGCCTGCCTTAATAATAGCTTCAATTTTTTCTACACAATCATCTAATGTAAGTGCTGTTTGCGCTCCTATTGTACCCTTTGTAGTAAGTCCCATGTGAGCAACTAATATGTCAGCACCGGCCTCTGCCATTGCTCTTGCTTGGTCAGGGTCGAATACATAAGGTGTTGTAAGCATATCTAATTCATGTGCTTTTCTTATCATTTCAACTTCTAATCCATATCCCATGCCAGTCTCTTCTAGATTTTGTCTAAACACACCATCGATTAAGCCTACTGTTGGGAAGTTTTGCACTCCTGCAAAGCCCTGTTCTTTTAATTGTTTTAGGAAAATATCCATTACCCTAAATGGGTCAGTTCCGCAAACGCCAGCAAGCACTGGAGTATCTTTAACAATTGGAAGTACTTCTGATCCCATTTCAACTACAATCTGATTGGCATCACCATAGGATAATAGACCTGCAAGAGAGCCTCTTCCTGCCATTCTATATCTGCCTGAATTATAAACTATAAGCATATCTGCTCCGCCTGCTTCACTGAATTTAGCTGTAATACCAGTACCTGCCCCTACACCTAACAGTGTTTGCCCATTTTTAACCTGCTCTTTAAACTTTGCCATAATTTCGCTTCTTGTCATTGTATTCATAAATAAACCCTCCTATAATTTATTGATTTTCTATTTTTTCATCATGTCTATTAATTTTTGTGCTGCAGCTTCAGCAAACTCCACATCATTAATAGCGCAGTCCATCTCCACTATTTCTACAATATTTTTGTTTACGCCATTTCTTAGTGTATCAAATAGTATTTTATCTTCCTCTGGACCATAGAACGGCTGACCTTCAACATCAATACCAGATACTCCCTTTAGCGGTATAAATAAAGCGGTTTTCTCTTTAGCTAGATTTAACTTTTCCACTAGCTTTTTACCAATAGCTTGGTTTTCCTCTTTATTTGTTCTCATAAGAGTTACTGTAGGATTATGTTTATATAGGTTACGTCCCTTAAAGTTCTCCGGTACTGTATCATAAGGTCCAAAATTACACATATCAAGGGCACCTACTGATACAACCTGTGGTATATGATTCTTACCTGCTGCCTCTAAACGATGAGGTCCTCCATTTAAAACACCACCGATAATTTCATCTGCCCATTCTGTGGTTGTAAGGTCTAATACTCCTTCAATGAAACCTCCATCAATAAGTGCTTCCATTGAACGTCCTCCAATACCTGTAGCATGGAATACAAGAACTTCATAACCTCTCTTTTCAAGATATTCTCTTGCAGCTGTTATACAAGGTGTTGTCACACCAAACATAGTTGCAGCAACTAATGGCTTTTTATCTACAACCTTTGTGTTTTCGAACTTAAGCATACCTGTAATTGCAAATACAGCATTTGTAAAAATCTTTGTTGAAATTGAGTTAAGACCTGCAACGTCCACTACAGAAGGTATCATCATGATATCACTGGTACCTACATAGGGTTCAGTATTTCCTGAAGCAACTGTTGAAACCATAACCTTTGGCACGCCTATAGGCAATGCTCTCATAGCTGGTGTTACCAGAGAAGTTCCACCGGTGCCTCCAAAGGAGATTATTGCATGAAATTTACCCTCTTTGTATAATTTAGGTACCAATTTTTCCATACCCTTTGATAACATTTCAGTTGCTAAAGCTCTGTCCTTTTTAGCAGCAAGCTCTTCAATATTTGTGCCTGCAGCCTCTGCCACCTCTTTGTTTGTTATATCTGGTTTAAATATAGGTTCAAATACTCCTGTGTGAATGGTAAAAGTGCCTAATCCCTGACTTTCAATTAATTCCTTTACGTATAAGTACTCAGTTCCCTTTGTATCAAATGTTCCTGCAATTGCAACTGTCTTCAATTAATACCCCTCCCCAAAACCTCTATTTTAATATTTATGAAAATATTAGTAAGCATATTAAAGTTATTTAGTAATATTTAGAGCCTTTATAACTACAAAACTAATCTCTTTAAAAATGAACAAAAGCAGCATGATTAACTGTAAATTAATCATACTGCCTTTAATGTTCAATGTAAACGTTATTATGTTCTGTGTTTTTGTGTTTATGTTATATTTTGTTTTTCAACCTAACTTCCTTTGGAGAAAAGCCCATATATTTTTTAAATATCTTACTGAATTGTGCATAGTCCTTATACCCTACTAAAGCCGCTGCCTCTGATAACTGAATTTTTTCTCTATGTAATATTTCCACTGCCTTTTCTATTCGAAATTTAACCAAATACTCTGGAAAACTGCAGCCCACTTCCTTTTTAAAAAGAGTACTTAAATAACTTCTAGACACATGAGCAACCTTTGCCAGATCCATAAAGGATATATCCTGCATATAATTCTGAGCAACATACTCCTTCACAAACTCAACGTAATCATAGTGTTTTTTAACTCCGTCCAGCATTTTAACCATTAAGTCATCTTCATCAAGGTGCCCTGATACTTTAAAGGCTTTTGTTACATTTGTGATAGTCTTTTCCGAGGGAATTCTTTCAAAGGCAGAACCTCCTATGTATCCCATAAGGTTTTCATTGTTGCTATACATATACTGAACATCAATTGGTGTTTTAACAGGACCACCATAAATAAGCTTAACTACATCAGGTCTAAGCTCATTGCATTTATTAAATATATTTGCTGCCTTAACCTTTGCTGCTTCTAGTGAAAATACCTTTTTTGCACCTAAGAGACCTCCCTCAGTTAATCCTAAGTGGACACAGATAACATCAGCACCGGCTTCAATCATCTCTTCTGCCTGAACCTCATTAAATACAAAAGCAATTGTAAACATATTTTTTTCATGAGCTATCTTTATTGCCTCTACTTCTTTTGAATAACAGCAGCCAGCTTCTTCAAGACCTTCTCTAAATTTGCCGTCAATTATGCCTACTGTAGGATAGTTATTTATACCGGAAAAACCCATAGCTTTTATTTTTTCTATATAGTCCTCCATATCTATTGTAGGGTCTGTACCATTAAAGCCAAAGATAATAGGCACTTCCTTTACCAATGGTATTATTTCCTTTGAAGCAAAATCCATTACCATATCATTGCTGTTACAAAAGGGCAGATAACCTGCTAGAGAGCTTCTCCCCATTATTCTAAACCTGCCGGAACTGAGTACCAGTATAAAATCAGCTCCTCCCCTTTGAGCATACTTTACTGTCATTCCTGTGCCTGTTGCCACACCAATAATATGGTTACCTTTTTTTCTTTCTGATTTTATGCTTTCTAATATGTTTTGCCTTTCCATAATACAATACCCCTTGAGCTTATAGTTATTTCAGCACAACTCCAAGCAAGCTAATAAGCGAAATAGCCTGGGCAGGTGATATTACTGCACCATAAACATCTTCTACTCTTGCAGCAAGGCCATCAATTTTACAACTGCTAAAATCCATTCCTTTTAATTTAGTATTATAGAACTGACTTTGGAAAATATCAGTATCTTTAAATTCTACTTTAGAAAACTTACTCTCATAAAAATCAGCATAAGGAAGCTGGCAGTTGCTGAATATCACTTGTTTACAATTTATAAATCTAAAAGATGCATATTGTCCGCTGCATTGATCAAAAACAACATTATTAAAGGTTGTTTCTATGAAATCACTTCCTGTAAGTTTGCAGTTTATAAACTCTACTCTATGTATTGATGACTCATTTAGTTTAATATTAGAGAGATCACAGTTTTCAAATCTTACATCTAACAATTCTGCTTCCTCTAGAGATACATCTACAAACTTTGTATTCTTAAATATTACTTCATTAAAGGATACTCCCTTTGTGTCAATATTTTCTATCAAGCCTTCCTTTACTAATACTGATGAAATTGAAGTGTAATCTGATATGTCCCCTTCTGTTAAATCTAATTCACGTAAGTCCTTTTGGATTTTAGGCTTTAATACCTTTATAGTATTCTTATTTTCCGTCATTTTATTTCTCCTTTTCAAATTCTTTCTAGAATAACAGGCTATATTAATTTATTATATATTATCATATTTGATGACCAAAGCACACTTTAAAATGTTGCAAATTAATACTAACATAGAAATAAAAAAAGCTGAAGAATATATAGCGTATATCCTTCAGCTTTTTATTAATCTGTTGTAAATGGTAGTAATGCTATGTTTCTTGCTCTCTTTATAGCATCAGTAAGTGATCTTTGATGCTTAGCGCAAGTACCGGAAATTCTTCTTGGAAGAATCTTTCCTTTTTCAGTAACATATTTTCTTAACTTATTTATATCTTTATAATCTATAAATTCAACTTTATCCATACAAAAAGAACAAACTTTTCTTCTAGCTCTTCTCATCTTAGCTGAATTTCTTCCGCCTTCTCTATATGCCATGCTTTTCCCTCCTTACCCTTTAGAATGGGATATCTCCATCATCTACTGGAGTTATATCCTCTCCATATGTTTCTTGGCCAAAACTTTGAGTTTTTCCAAATTCTTCAGACATATTACCGTTAAATGATGATCCTGCAGCTTTATTTCCACTTCCCCATTCAAGGAATTGAACTTCTTCTGCAACAACCTCAGTAACGTATCTCTTAGTACCGTCTTTAGCATCATAGCTTCTTGTTTGAATTCTACCGCTAATACCGATAAGTTTTCCCTTACCTGTATAATTTGCTGTAGATTCAGCCTGTTTTCCCCATACAACTATAGGAATAAAATCGGCTTCCTTCTGTCCGTCTTTAGAAAATCTTCTATCAACGGCAACAGTAAATGTAGCAACAGCTGAACCAGTTCCCGGAGTAAATTTTAACTCAGGATCCTTGGTCAATCTTCCAATTAAAACAACCTTATTCAATTAAAACACCGCCTATTGCTCATTCTTAACTATTATGTGTCTTACAACAGCATCTGATATTCTGAATACTCTGTCTA
Source organism: Clostridium tanneri (assembly GCF_033659955.1). Lineage (NCBI taxonomy): Bacteria > Bacillati > Bacillota > Clostridia > Eubacteriales > Clostridiaceae > Clostridium > Clostridium tanneri. The sequence goes on along the minus strand of NZ_JARUJP010000012.1, from coordinate 93,405 downwards.
ACTCTTTTGGTAATTCAGGATTAGCACTGAAATTTACTAGAGTGTAATATCCTTCGCTGATTTTGTTTATTTCGTAAGCAAGCTTTCTCTTACCCCAAACATCAACGTTTTCTATTACTCCTCCACCATTTTCTATTACTCCCTTAAACTTTTCAACGTTAGCTTTAAAAGCTTCTTCGTCTAATGATGGATGTAATATAAATATAGTTTCATACTTTCTCATTAAGTTCACCTCCTCCCCTTGGACTATCGGCTGTGTTTTACACAGCAGGGACTTCAATTTTGAATTTTATCATTAATTTGATCATAAAGCAACACTTTTTTGTTTAAAATATATTTTTTTGCTATTTTTCTACACTTTTTTGTTTCTTGGAATTTTCATATTTTAATTCTAACCTGTATAAAATCATTACTTTTCAAGTAAAGCTTTGATAGTTTCATCTAGTTTTTCTGGTTCACATGTTGGTGCATACCTGGCAACAACCTCTCCATTTTTATCCACAACAAATTTGGTAAAATTCCACTTAATGTCATCTCCAGTTGTGCTAAAGCCGTATTCTTGTAATTGTTTATATAATCCTTCTGACGCAGCATCTTCCTCTGCCTTTGGTGCTTCTGTCTTTAAGAACTTTACCTTTGTATTCATTCATAGAAACTTCTTTTCCATTTATATCCTTTACTTTGTAATCATATATCATATTAATCTCTCCCTTTGATTTTATAAAATTTAATTGTATTCAATTTAACTTCTTTTATATTACTTAATTTTATTTAGACTGTCAATGAAATTTTTATTTATATTTCCACTAATTATTGTCTAAAATAATAACTATAAATATATCATTTGATGAATATATGAAAAAAAATATTATTTCAATTGACAGTAGCATAAAAGATTGCATAAAATATAATTGCGTCAAACTAATCTGCGTTACTAGATATGAACATAAAAAACCTGGCTCTATAGAGGTCATATAGTAAAAAATCACAGTAAAACAAGGAGATGGTAAAAATGGCTAGTATAGAAGTAAATAAAGAAGCACCAGACTTTGAAATTGAAGACTTCAAGGGAAATAAATTTAAACTTTCTAATTTCAGAGAAAAGAAGAATGTACTTATTGTACTGAATAGAGGATTTGTTTGACCCTTTTGCAAAAAGCATATGATGCAGTTGCATCAAGATTACGATAAATTCCTTGAAAAAGATACGATAATAGTTGCAATGGGACCTGAAAATGCAAATAGCTTTAAAAGCTACTGGGAAGAAAATAATCTTAAATTCTATGGTATTCCTGATGGAAAACAGTCGGTGCTAAAACTATATGATCAGAAAATAAATATATTTAAACTAGGCCGAATGCCTGCACAGATGCTAGTAGATAAAATGGGAACTCTGAGATATGTACACTTTGGAAACTCCATGAAGGATATTCCTGAAAACTCCGAAATACTTAAGATATTAGATACACTGTAGACCTTAATAATATAATATTAAGAAGGACTTATACGGAGTGCTAAGCAGATAAGCTTTTGCTACCTCACGTACGTCCTTCTCTTTTTTCACTTTTGACCAAACTCGTCTTTCAATTTCATATTTATTCTAATAAGACTTGTATTAATGCATATTAATCAGTTAACTTAATATAGCTAAAAAATCGTCCAAAGATTTCTTCAATATTAAAAGTTTTTCAGCATCTTCAGAAAAGTTACAGTACAATTGCTCTGGTACCTCCACTATTTCTTTCTTTAAAGCTAATCCTTTTTCAGTTAATTCTATTATAACCACTCTATCATCTTGACTATCTCTATATTTCTTTATCAAATCTAAACCCTGTAGTTTTTTCAAAAGAGGAGTTAATGTTCCAGAATCCAGATGCAGTCTCTCGCCTATATGTTTAACATTCATTTTTTTTCCCTCCCATAACACAAGCATTACAATATACTGTGTATAGGTAAGGTTATACTTATCAAGAAGAGGCTTATATAACTTTATTAACTCTCTTGAAGCAGCATATAATGAAAAGCATAGTTGATTTTCTAGTTTTAATTTTTCGTATCTTTCTATGATCCATTACCTCCTTTCAATTTTAAATCTAACAAAATTGAATTGTGTGCAATTTATTTTGTTTTATTTTACTTAATCTCATTTAAATTGTCAAGAAAAATTTACATATCAATATTAATTAGCCTGTGTGCTGCCCTAATGATATCCTTGCCTAATCTTAAGCCATCTTATCGACTCATGCTATACTACCATTTTCAAAATATACCTTTTGATTACCTTCTTCTATTTTCCTTATTCCTTCCTCAAAATATCTAATGTATGCCCGCTTGCTCCCAACAAATCTGGTCTTTCACAGGTGGAAAAATGATAATTAAGGAAAAGCTGAAATGTATCTTCATCCATTGAATTCAAAATAGGGCGCATATAATTAGCTGGTCCATCTGCTGCAATTAATTTTATCCTGTGCAGTCTTGCTTCTTCATTTAATTTATTGATATCTTCAATTCTTACATAATCATATAAATCTTTTGGTTCCGATATAACATGAAAATCCTCAGTAAGTTTACCATTATCAATACATGCACGAATATTATTTTCCTTAAAACCATATGTTAATACACTATATTCATTCATGCAATATGCTACTAGGATAGCGCCTCCAACCTTCGTTACTCTTTTTGCCTCTTGTAGCACTTTAACTTTATCCTCAAACTTATACAAATGATACATTGGTCCAAAGACCAAGGTCATGTCAAAAGTATTTTCTGAAAATCTTGATAAATCTAATGCTGTTCCCTGAAATGCTTTTACTGTACTTCCCTTTGACTTTAAAATACCTAGATTGTGCTTCACAAGTTCAATGGCAGTAACATCATATCCTTCATTTGCTAATTGTACAGAGTATCTGCCTGTCCCTGCTCCAACATCTAAAATTTTTGCATTATCATTATCTCCTAGATACTCATGAATATACTTCATAGAAGTGATATATTCAACTTGTCCATATTTTCTCGTTAATCTCTTGTCCTCACAAAATTTATTGTAGTATTTCTCTAATTCTATTGTCATCTCTTTATCTTCCTCATCTGTTAAATATTAAAAACTTTTGAATATAAAAAGTCATCTTCTCCTGGCCATGAGCCTTTTACATTCTAACAAATATTATATCATATACTGCGGTTAAAATATGAATAATTATCTTCATAAATACTGAAATAAAAAATGAAGAACCGAGAATAAAAAATTATTCTTGGCTCTTCACTACTTGTGATTTATTCTTTAGTTTATAATCATTGCAGTTTATAAATAGGGCAAAGCATTAACCCATAAACTTAGCAAGGTCAGCATTAACGTCTCCGCTTATTAACTGAAGGTTAAAGTTATCTTGTAATACCTTTAATACTCCAGGAGTTATAAACTTAGGTGCACTTGGTCCTACATGAATATTCTTAACTCCAAGGCTGAATAGTCCAAGAAGGATAGCAACAGCTTTTTGCTCAAACCAAGATAAAATTATGCTTAATGGTAAATCATTTACTGTACATCCAAAAGCTTCTGCTAAAGCTAATGCAATTTTAACTGCAGAACCTGAGTTGTTACATTGTCCAAGGTCGATATATCTTGGAATGTCTGTGCCAGGTACTGTTCCATAATCAACATCATTAAATCTGAACTTTCCACAAGATGTTGTTAAAAGTACTGCTTCCTTTGGAAGTGCTAAAGCTAAATCTCTATAATATTCTCTTCCTTTAGTTGGAGCATCACAACCAGCTATAACAAAGAATCTCTTTATCTTTCCAGCTTTAACTGCTTCTATTATTTCTGGTGCTATACTTAATACAGTGTTGTGGTGGAAACCTGTTGTAACTGTCTTATCTGAATCTTGATTAACAACATTTAATGATAATGCTTTTTCAATTACTGGGCTAAAGTCATCGTTAACTATCTTCGGAACACCTTGAAGTCCTGCAGTTCCATAAGTCCAGAATCTGTCTCCATAAGTTCCTGTAGTTATTGGCATTAAGCAGTTTGTTGTTCCAAGTATTGCTCCCGGGAACTCTTCAAATAACTTTCTTTGATCGTACCATGCTTTACCTACGTTACCCTTTAAGTGAGAATATTTCTTAAGCTCTGGATATCCGTGAGCTGGAAGCATTTCTGAGTGAGTATATATATTAATTCCTTTTCCTTCTGTTTGCTTTAATAATTCTTCTAAAGCATAAAGATTATGTCCTGTTACTAGTATGCAGTGTCCCTCTATTTTATCTTGAGATATTGTAACTGGAGTTGGAACACCTAGTTTTGATGTATGTGCTTTATCAAGCACGTCCATTATTTTAACTGCAGCACTACCAACCTTTAAAGCCATTCCTATGTTCTCTTCTAAGCTAAAGTTTGAATTTGTAAGTGTTGTATATAGTGCTTCGTGAGTAATGTTATTTACTTCTTCGTCAGAAGCTCCAAGTTCTCTTGCGTGAGTTGCATAAGCAGCTACACCCTTAAGACCTAATATCATTATATCCTGTAAGCTTGCTATATCAGGATTTTTTCCACATACCCCAAATTTAGTACAGCCTGTAACTGGAGTTTGCTCACATTGGTAACAGAACATTGGATTTGGTTCAACCTTCTTAATTTCTTTTTCATTATTACACATTTGATATTCCCCCTTTAATTTTATAATTAAATATTTTAATTTTCTTTGATATTACAGCTAATTGTCAGTAATACTTTGTTATTTCCTCTATATGGATTTAATTTAGCTATATAATACCATGCTACCCAAATTAAATCAGTAACGTATGTTACAAAAATTATTCTTTTTATAAAATATTTATAAAAGAGGAGACCTAGATATGTCAGTATCAAATGCAAAACTGGGTTTATAAATTTAGCTTTCCAATGGCCCACTGAGCCATTTCTCTTACCTTTTCATTACTGTCGTTAGAAGCACACCTGATATATTCTCCATACTGTTCCTTATAGTCATTTACCATTGCATTGATGGCATTAGTCTTCCATCTCCAAACATCATCTTTTCCTATATACCAAAACTTAGGCTGCATCACCTTCTCTAAAAATGTATAATCCATTTCTAAAATTTTTTCTAATGATATATGTTCACTTAATTCAGTTAAACCTGGAAATTCTTCTGCTGCCCTCCAGGATCCTTTGTTCATAGGACAGACATCCTGGCAAGCGTCACATCCAAAGACCCAGCTGCCCATCTGACTGTTAAATTTTTCATTGGGCAAATCCCAACCTTCAAATGTGGTAAGGCAAGAGATACAGGATAAGCGGTTCATAGTATAGGGTTCTGATAAAGAAGCTGTTGGACAGGATTTAATACATAGATTACAGTTTTTAGGACATTCCTTCAATGTTGGTTTTTCAACAGATTCTAACTCTTTATCAATCAGCCATGCCTCTAAATGCACCCATGAACCAGACTCTGTATAAAAGAAATTATTTCTCCGAACTAGTCCAAGTCCCGCCTTTAGTGCCGCCCAACGGAAAGCAGTAATACCAAATTTCCTTTCAGCAGCAGTTTTAAGCCCTATTTCCTGCAAATATGCTTCAAATTTTAAACTATCTTGAAAATCTTCGGAATTCTCATCCCTTCTACTGTCTACCAAATAATATTTTCCAATCAAACCTTTCAAGTGATCAGGAATATGATATTTTCCGTATTGTCTTACACAGATAACGATTGACTTTGCCCAAGGATATGTATCTTGCAAGCGGGCAAAGCGATAAAATCCTTCATAATATGGTTTAACCTCTGGAATACGCTGGATTCTTTCATTAAGTTTCTCCTCATAACCGGACATATCAGATATTTTAATAATGCCGCACTTTTCATAGCCCATATTCAGTGCTGCATTTTTTATTTTTTCTACTAATAAATTCATTTCTTATGCACCCCTTCCTTAGGCTTATACTATCAAGGAATGATATATTTGTAAAATTAATAGTTATGAATTGACAATTCGATTTTACAAATATATTATATAACATGAAGATAGGAGTGAAACAAATGGATATTAGGCATTTTAAAACATTTAAAAGTATCATAGAGGAAGGTAATTTTTCAAATGCTGCAGCAAAACTAGGATACACACAGTCTACTGTTACATCTCAAATTCAGCAATTAGAGCAGGAGCTCTCAATCAAGCTGTTTGAAAAAATTGGTCGTAACATGGTTTTAACTTCCTTAGGAAAAGAGTTGGTGCCCTATGCAAATGAATTACTGGATACAGTAAAAAAAATTGAGAATATTGGTAAACATGGCGATAAGATAACAGGAGAATTGAAAATTGCAGTTGCAGAATCCTTGATGTCTTATAAATTACAAAATGTATTGAGCTTATTCAAAGAAAAAGCTCCTAATGTAAAGCTTTCTATTATTTCCCTAAATTGCTTTTCCATAAAAAATATCCTATCAAAGGGTGAGATAGACATTGGACTAATGTATGATGTTGGAAGCACAAAGGATAGTTTGACTACTATTCCTCTAGCTGATTTTCCTTTAGCTTTAGTATGCTCACCATTATTAGAGCAAGATAAATTGGATCTTTCTAAACCAAATCAAAAGATAAATACAAGCCTTATCATTAATGAAAATGAATCTATTTATCGAAGGATACTTGAAAATTATTTTTGTGATAACAATATATTGTTACATAGCACAATTGAACTTTGGAGCATTGAAGCTATAAAAAAATGTGTTGCAAGTAATTTGGGAATTTCTTTTCTGCCTCGTTTTACAGTAGAAGAAGAACTTAACAATGGTAAGTTAAAAGAACTTAGAGTTGGCTGCTCTGATAGCAAAATCACGGCAATATGCGCATATCATAAGAACAAGTGGGTTAGTCCTGCAATGTCGTTGTTTATGCAATTGGTTAGGAAAAGCTTTAATATTGCATAATTTATTCATGATATCACAAAAGGACTAATTTTATGAATGACTAGGAAATTGTTGAACTGACTATGTTAAATAGTCAGTGGTTAGATTGGAAGAATTTGCACTTTAGAAGGTCTAAGAATTACTTGTTTTTCCAGCAAAAGAGCAGACATTCTTATAAAAATATCTGCTCAAATAATTTTAATAATATTTCTGGATAGGAATGTACTTCAGTTATCCTCTTTATAAGCTCTTCATCTCTCTCTTCTCTCATTAGTCATAGTAACTAACCTTAATGCTTATCAATATACTCTTGTAATTGTTCGTGCCACTGGATAGTATCGTATATTTGTGGTTCAGTTGTTTCTCCCATTAAAAGATCAATCAAATGTCTAGGTGTTTTGCCTCCAATATACATTGATTTGATACATGAGACACAGTATACACAAACCTCATTGCAGGGCATGGAATTCGCTCGTTCTTTCATTTTTTCATGAATCTTTTCAATAGGAAGCTTAGGATAAAAATCATCTCCGCAGCATATTGAGTTGGTACCGGAAAACTTTGTTTCTATAACATCAATGTTCATCTTTTTCAGCAGATTTCGTACAGCTTTATGTACCTGTGGCTTCTCACGCACAGGGCAGGCATCATGTACTGACAACTTCAAACCTTTATAGTCAGGATATTGAAATGAATCCAACCCATCAAGTACTTCCCATAGAGAAATTGTTGATATGCCCTCATATAAACTCCTAAAACGCCTATCACAACCAGCACATACATTAATAATTAGTGAATCCGCTTCAAGTTGCGGGTCATGGCGACAGCATATTTTATGTAATGTGACTTCCCCATAGTTCTCATTCAAAAATTTTAAAATTTTATCTTCTATTTCAGGCTTGTATATACTTAAAGCACAGCCTGGATTAAAATATATTTTTTTCATAACATATTTCCCCCTGTAAAGTTGAATTTTATTAACACACCTTTTACTTACTGGTTAATTGTAACAGGAAATATATAAAAAATCTTCCTGATTTTCAACTTCATATATGGAATTTTCTTATCTTTAGCCATCTATACAAAGATATCAATACTTTACTGCATTATAAAATTCCTTTAGTTCCTTTTTTACTTCATCTGAAAGACTATGCCATCTAATTCCTTGTATTGCTCCTTCTATAGCACATAATCTATTAATACAGGCTGAACTATCTATAGCTTTAATATCTAACCACGCCTGTTTGCTGCCAACTTTCTTTAATTGTTCAGCTGTTTCTATTCCAGTTTCATTAAGCTGTGCTTCTAACTTACTGCCTATATTAGGTAACTTACATAATTCTCCCATAACCTTTTCCTCCTTTTAAAATTTCAAAACCTACTTTACTTTAAGTTACTAGCATATCTTTATACATATCCTAATTATACAATTTTAACCAATATAAATAAAGTAATCTATCATATAAAGCAGATTTTACTTTATTTTTAATTATATGGTGTAATCTTCACTATAGAACACTTGTTCTTTAATCAAAAATCAGTTATACTTAATTTATAAAAATACAAAGATTGGTGATGAAAATGGAAATAAGTGAAAAATTAAGAATTTTAGCTGGCGCAGCTAAATACGATGTATCTTGTTCATCTTCTGGCTCAAACCGAAGTTCAAAAAAAGGAGCTATTGGTTCAGTTGCTCCAAGTGGCATATGTCACAGCTTTACTCCAGATGGAAGATGTATCTCCCTACTTAAAATACTTTTAACAAATTATTGCATATATGATTGTTCATACTGTATTAATAGAAGGTCTAATGATATTGAAAGGGCTTCTTTTACTCCTGAGGAAGTTGTAAATATTACTATGAATTTTTATCGACGTAATTATATAGAAGGCTTATTCTTAAGCTCCTCAATTATTAAGAGTGCTAATTTTACTATGGAGATGCTTACAACAGTTGTTCACAAATTGAGAAATGAACATAACTTCGGAGGTTATATTCACCTAAAGGCAATCCCTGGTGCTGATGAAGATCTTATAAAAAAAGCTGGTTCTCTTGTAGATAGAATGAGTGTAAATATTGAACTACCTTCATCAAAATCCCTTAAATTATTAGCACCTGAAAAGAATAAGGATGATGTTTTAAAGCCTATGAGATATATTAAAAACAGCATTGTTATAAATAAATATGAGCGTATGAAATATAAAAATTCACCTATATTTGTACCCGGTGGTCAAAGTACTCAGCTTATTGTTGGAGCAACGAAGGAAAGTGATTTAAATATTCTAAACCTAACAGAAAGTTTGTATGACAAATTTGAACTAAAAAGAGTTTACTATTCAGCATATGTTCCTGTTAATAGCGGTACAAATCTGCCTAAGCTTAAAAATCCTCCTACTCTTAGAGAGCATAGACTATATCAAGGTGATTGGCTATTAAGAGTTTATGGATTTAAAGCAGAAGAATTGCTAAATGAAAAGAATCCTAATTTTGATATTAACTTTGATCCTAAAACAACCTATGCTTTAAATAATATTCACCTATTTCCTGTTGAAATAAATAAAGCTCCTTACAAAATGCTTATAAGAATCCCTGGTATCGGAATACGTGGTGCACAGAAAATAGTTAGTGCTCGCAGAGTTAACTCACTGGACTTCTTTGATCTTAAAAAGCTTGGCATAGTTATAAAAAGAGCCCAATATTTCATTACTTGTAAAGGTAAGTATTATGGAACAGTCTCCTTTGATGATATAAAAATTAAGAAAGCACTTACTCCTAAACTTGACTTAAATTCAATAGATGAAGGTGCCGAGCAGTTAAGCTTTTTTGATAACAATATAAGCAATCCACTTCTTCCTAAGGCTTCTTTAAACAATAAGTTACTTTTATTAAATGATAAATCTAGCTCCATTACCGGTGAGCTATAGGGGGTTTTTATTTTGAAAGAATATATATATGATAATACTTTTGAAGGCTTACTTACTGCTATTTTTTATGCCTATAGCTGCAAAGAGGATTGTATCATAACAAAATCCAAAGATTATATTGCCTCATTTCTTAATGAAGTTTCAGATATTTCAACTGAATATGATAAATTTAATAGAGTTTATAACAGCATTGTAGAAAAACTTAATGATGAAGTTTTAACAAATCTATATTACTTATATCTTAGTGACATTCCAGATTCTGATTCTCTGGCTTTGAAATACCTTAAACTTTGCTATAAGTATGGCATAAACGTTAACTTAGCTAAGAATAACGATATTATAATTTTAGTTGATAAATACATTAGAAGAGTTACTTTAGAAGCCCATAGATTCACTGGATTTGTAAGATTTAAAGAAATAGCACCATTAAGTTTTTATGCCTCCATAGAACCTGATCATAATATTTTACCTATAATACTTAATCATTTTACAGAAAGATTTTCTGATCAAAACTTTATAATTCATGATTTAAAAAGAGAGCTTGCAATTGTGTATAACAAAAAATTCCCTATTATAACTGACTTTAAAAAGGAAGACTCTAAAGTCTTCACATCTTCCTTAGCAGATGATGAGTTCGAAGCTCTTTGGAAGACTTTTTATAACTCTGTTAACATTAAGGAACGTAAAAACCACAGGCTCCGTAACCTTTTTATGCCTAGAAGATATTGGACTCATCTCACAGAGCTTAAGTAGTAAAAGAAGAAACTTATTTTACTATTTAAGCTCTGCAAGGGCTTTGCTGCTCAAAGGAAATTAACTGCAATAGTTTATCCTCTTCATAAATAGGAAGAGAAACTGTAGGTAAATTCCTTTGAAAATAATAAAATGCTATCAGCTATGAATAGGGTTGCTGCAATTATTATATATATTTTCGTTTCCAAAACTATCAGATCGATCGCTATAGGCTATACAGCTGTATCCACCATTTTCAGAGACACATTTATTAAACCTGCATTGAACAACACTCTTATTTGCATATATGTACTTTATGAATACAGCTCCATCTGTTTTAGATAAACAGTTGTTAAACTCACACTCTTCTATTAAGTTTTCTACATAGAAATCACAACAACAATATACCGCACTTCCAATGTTTGCTTTACAACTGTTAAAAATACAGCTGTTAACATAGTAGATAATATTGCCAGACTCATATATAGCTCCACCATAATTAGCTTCGCAATTATTAAATTGAAGTCCACTCCAAGTAATCGCTACTGATCCGCTATTTTCTCCAGAAACGTAAATTGCTCCTCCAACTCCCTCAGACCTACAATTACTAAAGATGTTCTTTTTCATATTTAAATGAGAGTTATTTAAATAAATTGCCCCCCCATGGTCATCAAAATTGCAATTTTGAAAAATACAGTTTTCAATAGAATTTTCTTCTTTATTACTCTGTAATACAAAGACTCTTTTATTTTCATTATCACTAAATTCGCTCTTCTTTGCAGTTATAGTGCTTCCTGTTTCAAGTATGAATTCACTGTTTATGAATTCAGAATTACTTATGCTTATTTTACTGCCATTTTTAGAAGTGATTTTTCCATTCTCAAGAAAGGTAATTCTGGCATTTTCAATATTTAAATTACCTTCATTAATAATAGGTTTATTAATGATAAACTTTCCTCTCCAGTTAACATCTCCTGAAATATAGCTATCCTTAATTGGCAATCCATGTATAAACTCCATAAAATATGGACTAAATTGATTTATATCTATATTTCTAGGTACATTTTCAATTATTTTATTAAACTTTTTAGCATCCTCTTCTAGAATACATATACAAAGATCACATAAAAACTCGATTTCATCCCTTGAAAGCTGTAATACTTCAGCTATTTCTCCTACAAAGCTGCTTTCATTATCACTTATTCCTCCATCTATAGCAGAAAGTATTAGTGCATCTAGTATAAAGCTGTATTGAAGCTTTTCTGATACTATGTTTTTTAAAAATTCCTTTAGAGTTTCCATTTTAAGATCCCCTGCCTTGCTTAAAAAAGAAGTAGGTTCTTCTTTTGTTTCTGCACCTTTACATAAGGCCTTTAAAAAATTATACTTCCTTTTATCTATATCTCCATTTGAAAAAGCTATGCAGCTAAGCAAAGTCATGTATAAATCTTTTGTATAATTGCCTCTATTTAAAAGAGCATGTCCTTCTATTTTCTTTACTTTATCTTCACATTCTTTTATCATGTTTATTATTTTTTCTGTTTTTAGTTCCACTTTTAATTTCCTCCGTAAAATGTGTATTGTATTTAGCGGCTTATTTATCTAAAGCATTAAATTTATTTATTATTACATCCCCGTAGCTAATGCTGCGGTCTTTTACCTTTACCTTTTTTAGTTTTTCAGAAATTACATCCTCAAAGTTAACAACTTTATCTTTTATTTTAACTCCCCTTAAATTTTCAAAAATTATGCTGCCATAGTTTTCACTTATGCTGCTCAAATTATTTATTCTTCTCTCAGCCTTTTTTTCATTTAGGGTGTCAAATTTAAACTTTATTCTGCCGCTATATTCTAAGGTTTTAAGTCCATTTTTATTTTTATATTCCTGTAAAACTATAATAGGATCTTTAAAATTCTCCACAATTAAATCTATATCCCTTGGCTCTGGCAGAGGTATTCCTACCTGATCTCCTGTGGCTTTCAAAATTGTAAAGAAATCAGTTCTTATAGTTTGGAGTTTTTCTTTTCTTTCCTTAAAATCTTTAATTCTGGATTTAACATCCTTTCTCATACAACTTAAATATTCTTCCACTTCCTGTTGGTCCCTATCCAATAATGCTATGGAAGAATTTAATTTATTAAGTTTTTCTTTTTCCTCTTCAAGACTGTCCTCAAAGTATTTCTCAAACTGGGAAAAAACCATCTTAAAGTTTTTAGCGAACAAAAGTTGAATTTTGCTGTCATTCCAAATCCTCAAGTATTTAATTATGTTGTCAGCAGGATAGATTGCTGGCTTTCTTGCGGAATAAGGAACGACATCCACTACAAATAAAGCTTTCTCCTTTAATCTATTTTTAGTCTCTTTAACTATACTCTCTATGTCTTCCTTGATCTTCTTATCTGCTCTGCTTACAATTACTAATATAGGTATATCCTTTCTCAGAGATTGAAGAAAGCTTATATCCTCTTCCTTTATGGTGCCCCCTTCTGCATCTGCAAACCAAATTATAAAATTGCTAGTATTTAATTGGGCTCTGGCTAATTTTTCATCTGTATTTACACTATAATATTCTGAATGAGCTTTACTGTAACCTGGAGTGTCTAAGAAGGCTATATTGTGAAACTCATGCTGTGGTATTTGTATAAATATACTTTTTATTATATGTCCTAAGCCCACTCCATATCTTTCAGTAAAGTCATGGGATACAGCTTTTAAAGCCTCTTCGTTCATATGTACCTTTTGATTAAATATGTTTATGGCACATATATCTAAGCTCTCTCCATGAATTACATAAGAAGGAACTGAGATAGTTGGAGTAAGCTTTGCAGGTAATATTTCTTTACCAAAAATAGAATTGAGAAAACTAGATTTGCCGGAACCAAAAGCCCCTCCAAGTCCTACTATATTTTTCTTCGCTAGTGCTGTAAAAGCAACAAATTCCCTGAATCTATTAAATTCATAGATAAAATCATAAAATAGTGCAGCACTATGAGAAGGTGAATCCTCCTTCATAAACTCTATCAGATTCATTTGAATAAACTTTTCAATTTTATCAACCATAAGTTTTTCTTTTGAGCCTTTGTCCCTTTCACTGCTTTCTATTAAAGTAGTAACGAGATTAAAGGCCTTTTCATAATTTTCAAGATAAGCATTCATTTAAGTTCACCACTTTTTCTACTTCATTTTTTAAGCTTTCCTTTATAATTTGACGTGAATACGTTAACTCCCACTTATTAATTTTTAAAATATAAATGATCCTAGTTAAAAAATTCTACATTTTATACAGGATTCCTCCTAATATCAAATCATAAATGGATATAATTTGTCTATTTAACAAATTAAAAGTTTATTTTTTAATAAAATCTAAAATCATAGAATATTATTTAAACTAAAACTCTCCATTAAAGTCAGATAGGCAGTGCACATATTTATGTACAGGAGAATACCTTAATTAATGAGTTAGCTTTATTATTGGAGGTATTTGTGTGGGATACTATGTTAAAGTAGAGCCCAATGTAAAAATCTACGTAGAAGATCTCAACCCAGAAGGCAGAAAAACAATCTTGTTCTTACATGGTTGGCCAGGAGATCATAATTTATTTGAATATCAGTTTGACCAGCTTCCATCAATGGGATATAGGTGCATTGGAATAGATACTAGAGGATTCGGTAATTCAGATAAGCCTTGGAGTGGTTATGACTACAATAGGTTATCAGATGATGTAAGATGTGTAATCGAAACACTTAAATTAAAAAACATTACCTTAGCTGGACATTCTACAGGAGGAGCAATTGCCATTAGGTATATGGCTAGACATAATGGATATGGTGTATCTAAACTAGCTCTTTTTGCCGCTGCTGCACCAAGCCTTATTCAACTTCCATATTTTCCCTACGGCCAAAGAAGAGAAGCTATAAATGACATCATTCAAGGAACATACAATAACCGTCCAAAGATGCTCAGAAACTTTGGGGAAATGTTCTTCTTCCAGAACATAACTGAGCCATTCTCAGATTGGTTTTTCCAACTGGGACTAAAAGCAGCAGGTTGGGCTACAGCAGAAATTGCAAAAACTTGGCTAAAGGAGGTATTATTTTATGACCTTGGAAAAATAAATGTTCCAACCTTAATTCTTCATGGAATTCATGACAAAGTTTGTCTTTTCCCATTAGCTAAAGCACAAAAACAAGGAATTAAGAATTCTCGACTTATACCATTTAAATTTAGTGGTCATGGATTATTCTATGATGAAAAGGATAAATTTAATAAAGAATTGATAAAGTTTATAGAGGAATAGAGTTTTTTCCCTTTTTTCAAGAAAACATCTTACTAAAGTACCCAGTACCAACTGACTTTTTAGAATAATTACAGAGGTCTAACAGCTTGATGTAAATACTCAAAAGGACTAATTGAAATTTTGTTTTCAATTAGTCCTTTTCTAGCTTACTGTTGCTTAATTGCTATTTTCATAGCTTTACCTTTTTCACAAAAGCTATTATCATTTACAGATTCAACTTTAAAATTTCCGTCTTCATATATTATCTTGGATATACTTGAGTTATCTAAGTTTCTTAAATTAAAATTCTTATCTATATAATCAATAATTAACCTAATTATTCCTCCATGGCCTACTATAAGTACATTTCCACCATTATCATTAGAATTTTCTAAGCATATATCCTCTAAGCTTTTCATAACTCTTTTTATTGCTGTATCATAATTTTCTGCTTCTTTTGTCTCATCTAAAGCAGCACATGAGTTAACATATTCTCTTTGAAAATCATATTTTTCCTTTGCTTCTTCATAGGAACTTACATTAAGAAAGTTAAGTATATCATTAAACTTTACTTTTTCAAGCTCTCCTTCGTATTTTCCAAAGTACACTTCTCTTAAACCTTCAAGCTCTTTTAATTCTAAATTGGCACTTGCAATATTTTCCTTTATAACAATTCTTGCAGTTTTTACTGCCCTACCTAAATCACTGCTATAGGCTGATTTAAATTTGATATCACTAAGTCCAAGTCCAACATTTATAGCTACTTCAATTCCTTCTGCAGTGAGAACTCCATCACACCATCCTTGAGTTCTTTCAGCTTTATTTAAAATAGTCTGTCCATGCCTCATTACATATAAAATAACTCTGCCCTTATTACTACTCATTTTTTCCCCCTGTAAGTATGAAAATTTAATATTATTCCTAGCCTATGGAAATATATTTTCCCTTTTTATATCTGCTATGCGCCACCACCTTAATTTACTAATAACCTAAACCTCAATTTTATTTAAAATTTTTTGTATTCTAATACGATTATATCTTTGCAAGAATATGGGGTAAATATTCGTTATTATATTTACTAGTGTAAAAAATAATAGAAACATAACATCAAAAATATCTTTTATAAAAACACCTATTCTAACCATATAAAGTAACATAACTGTTGCAATAATTACATGAGATTTTTCGCTTTTTCTGGACATCTGCTCATATTTTTTTATCGCATTTACGGAGTACTCTGTTAAGAAATAGTTTTTAAAGGGCACTTCATCTTTTCTATCCTTGGCTATATGCAGCAAGGCTTTTCTAAATCTCTTTATACCTAAATATTCATATATTTTTCCATCCTGTTCAAAGTGTTTAATTTTATAGTATTTTTCATCAAATATTTTATCTAATATATTCAATACTAAAAATCCTTACCATCTATCATAATGTATTCTGGTTTTGTCGAATCTATCTGATGCTTTTCTCTGCTCATCAGGATATCCAACAGGAACTATTGATAAAGGAATTACGCCAGCTGGCAAGTTGAGAAGTTCTTTTATTGCCTCTACTCTATCAGCTAATGGGTAAACTCCTAGCCATACTGCTCCTAACCCCTTAGCTTCAGCAGCTAATAATATATTTTCTGTAGCAGCTGAACAATCCTGTACCCAATAGCCTTTAAATACCTCTTTTGCTTCGTCACCACATACCACAATTGCAACATCTGTATTTAATAGCATTTTTGAATATGGATGTACCTCAGTTATCTTCTTCATAAGCTCTTTATTTCTCAAAACTATAAATTCCCAAGGTTGCTCATTTCCTGCAGAAGGTGCTGCCATTCCTGCTCTTAGCAATTCCTCTACAATCTCATCACTTATTTTAATATCCTTGTACTTTCTTATACTTTTTCTATTAAGTATTGTATCCATATCTTAACTCCTCCTGACAAATCTTCATTTTTAACAACCACAAAAATAAACTCATGCAGTTAGTATATTTAGACTCTTTTTATTTGTAAGAAGACTTATAAATAGCTATACAATCTTCTATGCTCAGTTCACACCTATCAACTAAGAAGAGTCCACTGTTTGTATCCTTTGCATTACGTGCCAGTGTTTCAAATTCCTCAGGTTTAATTCCATAATCGGACATCTTTAAGTCTGCCACTCCACATTCTTCTTGGAGCTTTGTAAGCATAGTGATAAAATCCATAGGCTCCTTTGCGTCCTCCATGCCCATTGCTTTCGCCATACGTATAAAACGCTCATCACAAACATGTTTCTCAATGAAGTGAGTAAAATATGCCTTACTAAGCATGATCAGTCCTGCTCCGTGAGGTAAATCTTGATGGTATGCAGACATAGCATGTTCCAGAGAGTGCTGGCTGGAGATTGCACCAACGCACATTACTATCCCAGATAAATTATTTCCAAAGGCAACTCTTTCCCTTGCTTCAATATCATTTCCATCTTTTACTGCCCTTGCAAGATAACGGCTCACATTTTCAATTGCAGTGATGGCATACATATCACTCATTAAATTTGATTTATTATTGATATACCCTTCCATGCTGTGTGACAAGGCATCCCATCCTTGGAAAGCTGTGAACTTAGGTGGTACAGACTTCATAAGTTCCGGATCTACAATAGCAAGGACAGGAAATAATTCAGGTGTTTTAATGGCTAGTTTTTCCTGTGTCTCTTCATTGGTAACTACAGCACCCATGTCTGTCTCTGAGCCTGTTCCTGCTGTTGTTGTAACCGCTACTATGGGAAGTGGTTTATTCTCAATTACTTTTCTTTTTCCAGTTCCTGACTGAACATAATCCCAGAGATCTCCTGGATTTGTTGCCATGATTGCAATTGCTTTCGATGCGTCCATACAACTTCCACCACCTAAAGCAACAATAAAATCACAATGGTTTTCTTTTGAGAATGCAGCTCCAGCCATAACCGTTGATTTCAGTGGGTTTGGCTCAACCTTATCAAATACAGCTGTTTCAACACCTGCAATTTTCAGTTGTTCTTCCACTCTGGCAAGATAGCCATTTTCTCTGGTAGATTTTCCATTAGAAATTACAATCATTGCCTTTTTACCTGGCATAACCTGATCTTTTAGATTATTTAACTGACCTGCACCAAATAAAGTTCTTGTTGGAATATACATATTAAAACTCATACTTTACCCCCCAATTCTTAAAATCCACTTAAGTTTACCATTTCTTAAACAATTATACTCCTGTGAGCCAACTCCAAGTCAATACTTTTTTGGTAATTCCTTATTGCTTAAAAAATAATAATTTAAAATTGCTACTTTATTGCTTTCATCAAATAGAAATAGAACTAATGTTATCTATATTTAACATTAATTATTATTTGTAATTTGATATATGCTGTGATATTATAATATCTGCGAGTAAGCCAGACAATCGCTGCTGTGGAAACACAGGAGAGGAAAGTCCGAGCTCCATAGGGCAGGGTGCTGGGTAATACCCAGTCAGGGTAACCTGAAGGAAAGTGCAACAGAGATATACCGCCGAAACTAGTTTCGGTAAGGGTGGAAAGGTGAGGTAAGAGCTTACCAGCGCATTGGCGACTTTGCGGCTATGTAAACCCCATCTGGAGCAAGATTGAGAAGTACCAAGGGGCGGCCCGTTCCACTTCTCGATAGTATCGCTTGAGTCTGCTGGTAACAGTAGGCCTAGATAGATGATTGTCAAATACAGAACTCGGCTTATAGACTTACTTACAGATTGAAAACACTAGGTTTTACCTGAGTGTTTTTTTGTTTTGGAAACTTAATTCCATT
Source organism: Clostridium tanneri (assembly GCF_033659955.1). Lineage (NCBI taxonomy): Bacteria > Bacillati > Bacillota > Clostridia > Eubacteriales > Clostridiaceae > Clostridium > Clostridium tanneri. The sequence goes on along the minus strand of NZ_JARUJP010000012.1, from coordinate 74,761 downwards.
ATAATGGAATTACAGTTGAACAATTAATTTCAATATTTTTTTTGACAGTTTCTATTTTTATAGGGAAGAAAAACCAAATCATCAATATCCAAACTCTTAATTTCAACCTGTTGACACATAATACATCTCCTCATTACAAGTATTATTTTAACTTTTAAGAATCAGTATTCTATTTACTGTAGGTAATTTATTATCGTTTTAATAGATTTACTCTAAATGATAGCCCAATAGCCCACAATACTTTACTAATACCCAACTATCGTGAATTTATGATTAATAGATAAAATAAGAAGATTACGAAATAACTCAACTAAACATTATTCTATAATCTCAACTGCAAATTGGAATTTGAAAATCACTTTTTCTTTTTTACTTTTGGAGTAGGAAGTTCCTTATAAAGCTCTGTAATCAGTTGATATAGGAACTCCTTGTTATCAATATCCTCAACCAAAAGCATTGTTTTTGCACCATCATAAGGCAGTTCCTCAGTTGCATCTAGCATTAACTGTCTGCTGGCTTTGGTTATCTTAACCAAGAAACGGTCATCATATATTCCCCCAAAAATCTTTCCTCGAAAATATAAAATATATTCTCCCATCATTTTTCTAAAAGAAATATCGCCCAGTGTATCTAATTGTCCAATAATAAAATCTAAATATTCTTGACTAGAAGCCATATCTTATCTCCTCTTCAAATTACTATTTATTGAGTTATTTTGCATCCTTCATATGTCGCTATAATTTACTATTTTAACTTACATATGTCGCTATAATTTACTATTTTAACTTAACTAATGGTAATTATATCGTATTTCCACAGTTTTACATGGTTAATTTTGCAATATAAGTAGACATAATCTTTCAATTACCAATCACTCTGTTTATTTTATATAAAAATACTTAAATATAATTTTTAAAAAACACCCCAAAATTCAAATGAATAACGCGGTACTCTAGTAAATTATTTAATTTTTATAACTGAGACGTTAAATAAGGAAACTATTAAGAAAAAACCACCTTATTTCTCTTAATTATTTTCTTATTCTAACTATTTGACCTTTATTTATCTGCTGTAATACTTTTGCTGAAATTTTTGTTAATGAATAAGGTGAGCCTCCACCAGTGTAAACAAACTCATTTTCCATAACTTTAGGGTCAATTAAGAATATCCCTTCATAGCCAAATGACGGTACGCCTCCACATATGTATCCAGTTTTATTGAGTATTTCTTCAGGAGTTGCAATTTTAGGAATTTCTATATTTAATGCTTTTGCTACCCTTGATGTACTTACCCTATCGTTCCCTCCAACAATAGCAACAATAAGATTACCTTCGTTCCCTATTAAACATATGCTTTTTACAATATCCTTTGGCGATGCATTAGCAGCAGATGCGGCTTCTTCTACAGTGTGGCAGGTATTCTCATAAATATGCTGTTCTGCGTCTATATTATTTTCTATTATATATTCTTTTAATTTTTCTTCAAATTCTTTCAATTTTATCACTCCATTTCCATTTTAAATATATTTACAGCTATATTCGTAAATATATTACAATTCTAATTTATACTTTAACTATATTATAGCATATTTTCCACATTTTCTCACAATTGTGCAAAAAATATAAGAATCTTTACTTGTCCCATATATTAGTTTTGCTGCTTTGTCCGATAACTAAGTAAGTGCATAGTTAAAAACACCTAGGTAGAACCTAAGTGTTTCTTTAATCTTTCTAATTTTCTAGAATATCCTGTTCCCTAAATAAACTTGAAACCGCTTCATCGTAATCTCGTAATCTTTCTGATTTCCTGATTTTTTTCGCATATTTTCCGTTATCAGAAAACATTGGTATTATATAAAACCATAGTTCCTTCATTTTAAACAACACATTCCTATCCCCAAAAAGTACCTTTTTATAATCTTCATAAATTTTATCGTGAAAATCTTTTAGCAGCTTTTTTTCCAGTTTAGTATTGTTTTCAATACTGCTAATAAGTGCAGGATTGGCTAATAATCCTCTTCCAAGCATTATGGTTTCTACGCTGTGAAAATCAGCTAAAAACTCCCTATAATCTTTAACTGTAAAAATGTCGCCATTATAGCAAACAGGATTTTTACTTAAAACCAAGGCATCTTTAAAAACCTTCAGATTAGGCTTGTTTTTATAAAAATCTTTTTGAATTCTAGGGTGAATGATAAGCTCTTCTAGGGGATATTTGTTAAATATCTCAATCAACTTATAGAACTCTTCTGGGCTGTCTTTTCCTATTCTAGTTTTTATTGAGATTTTTGTTGTGGCTTCAGAAAAAATTTCCTCTAAAAACAGATCAAGTTCTTCTGTTTTTGAAAGAAATCCTGAGCCTCTATTTTTTGAAACTACAGTTCCAGAAGGACATCCTAAGTTTAAATTGACCTCATTATATCCAAGTTGCTTTATCTTCTTTGAAGTATGTATAAAATCCTTTGCATTGTTTGTTAGTAGTTGCGGAATCAAAACTAGCCCCTGATTGTTTTCAGGTAAGATATCATTTAATTCCCGTGTTTTAAAACTGTTACTTTGATTTGCTACAATGAAAGGTGAAAAGTATTTATCTATTTTATTGAAAAAGGTATTATGAGCATTTCTATAAATATACCCTGTCAAACCTTCCATAGGTGCGAAATAAAACTTCATATATTTAAAATCTCCTTTATTCAAGTAATGTTGCTTACCCATTATAATAAAGATTACTTCCAAATTCAAGCTTCCAATTATAACAGTGAGTCAACATAATAAAATCCGCGGTAAATATAGGATTAGTGTTTATACTTTTGAGATGCACTCAAAAGACTGCAAGAAAAATTAAAGGGCCTAAGCCCAATGGAATTTGGTGTTTAGCCGCCTAAGTGATTTCCTATTTCTTTAATTAAAATTTGTTCTTTTCCGCACTTATAAAAAACTGACCTTACTCATAGCAATTATATATACCTTCTTCTCTTTTCTTCTTTGCATTATTACTTATATAAGAACCTTCCACCATATTTTTATAGCCTTTTTTTGTTACTATGCTCTTTATATAATCTGCATTTGGACATCTGTCATAATGATAATTATCTGTTACCATACAGGATGATAAATGAACTGCCACCTCATCTTTAGTAATATTATTATTTTTACGTGCTTTCTTAAAAAAATGTTCTAATTTAGAAGCAACTCCCTTTCCACAGCATCCTCCACAAGTAAAAGAAATATATCTTGTAGTATCATCATAGTCTTTAAAAGCCTCATCTTTATTATAAAAAGCATTTGTACATGCGAACCCGCTGCACCTTTTGTGTGCAATGTCACATTGAATGATAACAACATATTTAGTATCCATAAATTATCCCCCCTCTTGTTTATATTATAATTCTAATATGGTATCATCAAAAGTATCAGTTTTAATATATTTTATAGTATCAGTTATGGAAGGATTGAGAGAATGATTGAAATTATGCCCCTTTGGGATTACTCAAAAAACACTCCACTATATATGCAATTATATGAATATATCAAACATGAAATAGAAATTGGGACGATTAAACCACAAACGAAGCTGCCATCAAAAAGAAAATTGGCAAGTTATCTAGGAATCAGCCAAAACACTATTCAAGCTGCTTACGAACAATTGCATGCAGAAGGATACGTGGAAAGTAAACCCCGTTCAGGGATATTTGTAACAAGGCTAGAGGATAACTTATTTTGTAATCTATCAACTATTAATAATCCTAGTGAAAATATAAAATTAAAGGATGACTTTAAATACTTAATTGACTTTAGCTCAGGAAATATTGATTTGGACCATTTTCCGTACCGCATGTGGAGAAAATTAACAACCCAATGCTTATATTCAGACCAAGGCGACCTCTTATTAGTAGGTGAAGCTCAAGGAGAGGAATGTCTACGTAAAGAGATATCTAAATATCTTTTTCAGTCAAGAAGCGTGAGGTGCATTCCAGAACAAATTATTATTGGAGCAGGCATACAATATCTAATGGTATTATTATGTATGCTATTAGGTAAAGACTATACATACGCAATTGAAAATCCTGGGTACGATAAAGCAAGAAATGTTTTTACAGACCAGGGAATAGATATTTGTTCTATTTCAATAGATGAAAATGGTATTTGTGTAGAAGATTTAAGAAAAAGTTCTGCTAGAGTTGTCTATGTTACACCTTCTCATCAGTTCCCCTGTGGCATGATTATGCCAGTTTCTCGAAGATTAGAGTTATTGAAATGGTGTGAAGAAAGAGATGGTTATATAATCGAAGATGATTATGATAGTGAATTTAGATATGAAGGAAAACCAATTCCTTCTTTGCAGGGATTAGATAGAAATGGCAAGGTTATTTACATGGGAACATTTTCAAAATCTTTAATTCCTTCAATCAGAATAAGTTATCTAGTTTTACCACCAAAATTAGTAGAGAAATATCAACAACATTTTCAAAGATATAAGCAGACTGTATCTAGGCTTCATCAAAACACACTGTATAGATTTATGAAAGAAGGATACTTATCAAGTCATATAAATAAAATGAGGACACTATATCGTAAAAAACGTGGGATATTACTTTCTGCAATTGATAAACATATGAAAGACAAAGTCGAAGCTATCGGGACCAATTCTGGACTACACCTTTTGTTGAAAGTTAAAAATGGTATGACAGAGGAAGAGCTGATTCAGTCTGCTCATAAGATGAAAGTAAAAGTCTATCCAACCTCAATTTATTATAATGAATCCGTAACCAATGAATTTCCTATGGTTTTATTGGGCTTTGGTGGTTTAACGGCATTGCAGATTGAAGAAGGTATTCAGATATTGAAAAAGGCATGGTTTACTGTAGTAAATTATTAAATCTCTAAAAAAACAGCCCTGTTGGGCTGTTGGTGTCATTATTCAACTACCTTTTACGTAACATTTTTATGGAGCTCATTAATTGCCCATTCTGCAGCTTCTCTGCTGCTGCCAAATTCTTCATTTGTGCTGCTTACATAGGAATAACCTTCTTTGTCATCTACGCTTTGAATGAACAACTCTTTTACACCATTGTAAATGCTTAATTCTCCATTCTCTTCTAGTACATCTACTAATTCCTCAGGTTTTATAAGGTTTTTTTCCATGTAGTAACCACCTTTCTATTTTATTTATAAAATTATGATTTAACAAATTGTATTATTTTATAACTTATTTGTTGAAATAAAAATAAGAAAGTGCACTGTATACACTTTCTTATTTTCTATCTTTTATCATAATAATAGACTAGTGGTCTTCTCTCAAACCTAGCTAGTGACCTATATTTATTAAATTACATCAAAAAAGCAAATTTGATCACTTTCTGGAAGCCCTTTTAAGCAGCCAAACTTTTTAAGATAGTCTATAGCAGAGTTTCCAATCTTAGCACGCTTCTTTAAATCTTCTATGGAGCTTATTGGCTTCTCTTCATGTACAGCATTATATATACTCTCTGCAGCTACATTTCCCATGCCCGCTATACTGTTTAGAGGCGGCCTTAAGCCATCTTCCTCCACTAGGAATTTGGTAGCATGAGACTTATATAAATCAATTGGCAGGAACTTAAGTCCTCTTTCGTACATTTCTAAAACCAATTCTAAGTCATCGTACATATCCTTATCCTTAGGAGCTGCTTGATTGCCCATAGCTTCAATTTCCTTCATCTTTTCTTTGACCTTTTCTTTTCCGAATATCATAAATTCTGCATCAAAGGCCTTAGCTCTGATGGAGAAGTACGCTGCATAATATGCCTTAGGTATGTGAACCTTAAACCAAGCTATTCTGAAGGCCATCATTACATAGGCAGCAGCATGGGCCTTAGGGAACATGTATTTTATCTTTTTACAGGAACCTATGTACCACTCTGGTACCTCATGTTCCCTCATCAAGGCCTCATATTCTGGAAACTTTGGATCTTTTAATGCCTTTCCTTTACGTACTAACTCCATTATTTTAAAGGCTGAATTTGGAGGCAGACCTTTTTTAATAAGATAAACCATGATATCATCTCTGGTACACACTGCTTCACTTATGCTGGTAACTATTTTTTGATCAATTAAGTCTTTAGCATTTCCAAGCCACACGTCGGTACCGTGTGAAAGTCCTGAAATACATATTAAATCCATAAAGGTCTTTGGCATTGTGTCTAGAAGCATTCCCCTTACGAACTTAGTGCCAAACTCTGGAATACCAAAGGTTCCTACCCTAGAATTTATCTGGTCTGGTGTTACTCCCAGAGCTTGTGTGGATGAAAATATAGACATAGTCTCCTTATCATCCATAGGTATAGTCTGAGGGTCCACTCCCGTTATGTCCTGCAGCATTCTTATTACTGTAGGATCGTCGTGGCCCAGTATATCTAGCTTCAATAAGTTCTGGTCTATAGAGTGATAATCAAAGTGTGTTGTTATAATATCTGAATTTGGATCGTCAGCAGGGTGCTGTACAGGACAAAATTCAAAAATTTCTCTTCCCTTAGGAACAACTATGATTCCACCAGGGTGCTGTCCTGAGGTTCTTTTTATACCAGTACAGCCCTTTGAGATTCTTAGGATTTCTGCCTTATTTACTGAAACATTTTTTTCCTCATAGTATTTCTTAACATACCCAAAGGCTGTTTTTTCTGCTATAGTACCTATGGTTCCAGCCTTAAAGGTTGTGCCCTTTCCGAAGATAACCTCTGTGTATTTATGGGCCTTTGCTTGATATTCTCCTGAGAAGTTTAAGTCTATGTCCGGCTCTTTATCTCCATTGAAACCTAAGAAGGTTTCGAAAGGAATGTCAATTCCGTCCTTAGCTAAATTTTCTCCACAAACAGGGCAAACCTTATCAGGTAGGTCAAAGCCCAATTTAATGCCATAATCGGTAAAGTCTGAATACTTACATTTTGGACATCTGTAATGTGGCGGCAGAGCATTTACTTCTGTTATACCGGTCATATATGCCACAACAGAAGAACCAACGGAACCTCTGGAACCTACTAAGTAACCGTCCTCATTGGATTTCCAAACCAGCTTCTGAGCTATAATGTACATCACTGAGAAACCATTTTTTATAATAGAATCCAGCTCTCTATTAAGTCTTGCCTGAATAATTTCAGGAAGAGGATCTCCATAAAGCTCATGAGCCTTGCTAAAGGTAATATCCTTAATGGTCTGCTCACAGCCATCTATATGAGGTGTAGCTTTATCTGGTGAAATAGGACTAATTCTCTCACACATATCTGCTATCTTATTGGTATTTGTAACTACCACCTCGTAAGCCTTTTCCTCTCCTAAATAGGAGAACTCCCTAAGCATCTCCTCGGTAGTTCTTAGGTATAGTGGAGCCTGATTATCTGCATCCTTAAAGCCCTGGCCTGCTTCTAGTATACGTCTGTATATCTCATCCTCAGGATCCATGAAATGAACGTCTCCTGTTGCTACTACAGGTTTATTTAATTTTTCTCCCAAAGCTACAATTTTTCTATTGATTTCCTTTAGATATTCTTTATTAGGTACTTGCTCCTGCCTTACTAGATAGTCATTGTTGCCTAGAGGCTGTATTTCTAAATAATCATATTCCTTTGCTAATTCTTCAATTTCCTCATCAGATTTTCCTAGAAGTATTGACTGATATAATTCACCTTCACTGCAGGCACTGCCTAGAATTAAACCTTCAGAATATTTTTTCAACATACTTTTTAGTATACGAGGTTTTTTATAAAAATAATCTAAACTTGAATAAGACACTAGTCTATATAAATTCTTTAATCCTTCATAATTCTTTGCGAATATTATTGCATGATAGGTTTTGAGCTTTTTATACCCCTCCCTCAATGACACTTCGTCGGATCCATATATTTCTATATCCTGGAGGGTTTCTGCACCTCTTTCCTTTAACTTTTCAAGCATTACTTTGAAGACCTTAACAGTGGTATCAACATCATCTAAAGCTCTATGTGCCACTTCCACCTTTATGCCAAGGTTCTTAGCAATTCTTCCTAGTTTATAGGTTTTAAACTCAGGGAAAATCTCCTGTGCCAAGGACAAGGTATCTACATATGTAAAATCAAAGTCATAACCTAAAACTCTAGCATTATGCTTTAAGAAACCTACGTCGAAACCAGCATTATGAGCAACCAAAACACTTCCCTCAATAAACTCTAACATTTTAGGAAATACCTTTTCTATGGTTTCTGCATCTCTTACCATATCATCGGTTATATTGGTAACTTCCACCACTCTTGCTGGAATAGGTTTTTCAGGATTTACAAAGCAACTAAATTGATCTATTACCTTTCCATCCTTAAGCTTCATAATTCCTATTTCAGTAATTTTTTCTGTTACCGGTGAAAAACCTGTGGTTTCTAAATCCAGTACGCAGTAAGTGGTATCAATGCTCTGTCCCTTAGGGTTTGTTACAGAAGGTTTTTTATCTGGCGCTAAATAGGCCTCCACTCCATATATAACCTTCATGTCAGGGTTATCTCTTCCTAATAGCTTATGTGCCTCAGGAAATGCCTGCACCACTCCATGGTCCGTTATAGCAATAGATTTCATGCCCCAGCTCATGGCTCTTTTAATCAAATCAGTGGCACTGGTCATAGCATCCATTTGACTCATCTGTGTATGCATATGAAGCTCTACTCTCTTCACCTCAGCATCATCCATCCTCTTAGCCTTCTTCATGCCTTCTGTTTCTATTATAATATTGGCAATCATTTCAACTTCCCCAGAGAACTTACTGAAACCTGCATTTCCAGCAAGTCTAACAGCCTTAGCCTTTTTAAGTCTGGATACTACCTCACTCTCTTCACCGGGCTTTAAGAAAGCCTTACAAGTCATGGAACTTGAGCCATCATATAAATCGAAGGAAACTAATGTTTTTCCACTTTTTAATTCCTTAGCTTCCATGTTTGATATTTCACCCTCTAAAGCTATCCTACCTTCATCCGGTGTAATATCGGTAATTTTTATTATAGGTTCTCTAATATTACCATTTCTGCCTAGTATCAAGAACGGATCAACTTTCTTTCCATCGCTTTCTGCTTTTGTTTCCTGTTTCTTTTCTGCTGCTACCCTAGGCAAACTAGGGGTATTATTGCTTGGTGCAGCCTTTACTTCCCTTTGAATAAACAGCATTTCACTTGCACGTGTTTCTTCTTCCATCTTTAATAATTCTTCACTGCTTACTTTATCAATAAAATTTATTTTATATGCTGTGCCATATAGGCTTTTTACGGCATCATAGATTTTTTTATCATAATCCATGGATTTTAAAAAGCCGGATACTGCAATTTTAAAATTAAAATTTATAGTATTTTCAGCCACTTCGTATCGGCTATTATTCAGCACTGCCTTTAGAGCAGGATATTTTTCTGAAATAGAAGATATAATCTTTTGCAATTCTTCTTCTATAGGCTTTTTATATGTTCCCTCAACATACTTCACAGCGATTTCAGAATTTCTCAACGAAAATCTTTCTCTTATAAACTTATTAAGACCTTCAAATTCTCCTACTTCAATATATTTATCTGAGCTGATTTTCATTTCCAGGGTTTTAGTCTTTTTACTTAGAACTACCGATTCTACAATGGCAGTGCCTATGTTGCCCCCTACTTCATAATCACTAAAAATTTCATTTATTCTTTTCATGCTAATCTTTAACCATCTCCCAAAAATTTTTAGTACCTTAATATTATATAAGATAAATTTATCCTTTGCCATATAGAAAAAAAAGGTATAGGAGTACTTCTTATCTAGTAAATACCCATTCTAAGTCAGTAGACAGATATTCATTATAACTATAGCCTTCCTCATCAAACCCTTTTAAATCATTTGATGAAACAATGCTATTCTCAATTATAAATCTGCTCATAAGCCCTCTTCCACGCTTTGCATAAATGGTTATAACTTTATAAACTCCTCCCTTATATTCCTTAAATATAGGAGTTATTATATTTGCATTCAGTTTATTCATATCTATTGCTGAAGAGTATTCCTTTGACGCCAAATTTATCAGTATACTATCATCTTGCTTATCTAATTCTTCCTTGAAATAACTAGTAAGTTTATCTCTCCAAAAGCTATATAAATTGTTGCCTGAACTATTTTTAAGTCTAGTCGCCATTTCTAATCTATAAGGCTGTATTAAATCCAGTGGTTTTAGTACGCCATATAAACCAGAAATTATTCTTAAATGATTATTTGCAAAAGACAACTGCTGTTTATTAAGCTTCTTAGCATCTATTCCTCTATAAACTGCACCATCATAAGCTAAGAGAGCCTGTTTTCCATTGGATAGATTATGTTCCTCATTCCATATTATGTGCCTCATAAAATTTTCTTCTGCAAGTTTACCGTTTATCTTCATTAAGCTCTCCAGTTCAGGTGGAGTATACTTTTGAAGCTCTTTCATTAGTTCACTTGCTTCCTTGATAAAAGTAGGTTTTGTATATAAATCAGTATTTATTGGCTTTTCCATATTCAAAGTTTTTGCTGGCGATATTATAGCTATCATTTGTAACTCACCTCATCAGGATTATGTTTATCCATCATATTCAACTAAAGCTGTCTTAAAATTCCTTATGCCTCCCCTAGGATTATCTACATCTCCTTTATACCTTGGTATAAGATGTACATGAAGATGCATTACCGTCTGTCCTGCATAGTATCCAACATTTACTCCTATGTTGTATCCCCATGGTTCATATTGAATATCTAGCATTTCTTTTACTTCATGCATGAGAGAGTAAATAGCCTTAATCTCTTCTTCTGAAGCTTCAAAGAAATTTTTGAAGTGTCTTTTAGGTATTATCAGCGTATGCCCTTCATTTACTGGAAACTTATCTGTTATGGCAAAGGCTAATTTGTTTTCCGCTATTATTTCTGATTTGTTATAGCTGCAAAATATGCATTCTTCCATTAGTTTTTCTCCCCTTTTCTAATTATGATGAACATCCTCAGATTTTAAGTTTAATTCCTCAAGACTCATAAATCTATACCTTTGTGCTGTAGGATTTTCTTTTTCCGCTGGTACTTCTTCAAGAAACATCTTTAGCGGCCTGGCAAAGGTTCCTCTATTTCCGTATAGCGGCGTATAGATTACTAGTTTTTCTCCTGTCTCTGTATGCTCCGCTACATCTATTACTCTATACCAATGATTTTTGAAATGTCTATAGTACTGATCTATCTGTACGTTTCTTTTCATTAATATTTCTCCTATTCCATTTCTATTTTTAATTAAATTTCTCTATAATTAATTATATACATAATGAGAAATGGTTCAATCAAAATGACTGAACCATTTCATTAGTTTAGTATAAATTTTTCCATTGTAGATATTTGTCATTATATTTGTCTTTTATCATTCTAAAGAATTGTTCTAAAACACCTGCTCTTTCTAGTGTACTTAATATTTTTACCGGATACTTTTGTACAATAGTATAGGTTTTCCTAGGATCAATTATTCTAATAGATTCATCAGCTTGTACAAAAATATGAGGAGCACGTATATCTAACCGAGTAAATCCTAACTTTTCAAACTCGCATATTAATTCTACTAATTCCAAGGCTAGTTTTTCACTAAGAGAATTATTATTTAAATATTCTTTAAGAGTTATTCCTGGTACAAAATCCATAACAATTGAAAATTCATCATTATCATATACCTTTGTAAAAAATCTACTTTTACTTACATTCTGCAAGATAAGAAGCTGATTTTTACAGGAATGTTTACTGTGAAAAACCTTTATTACTTTATCTGGTGGTAAGAAAAAAACTTTTCCTTGAGTACCTTGTCCAATAAACTTTAACTTAGTAATATCAATACCACAATAATAGTTAGAATAATCGTTTTTATCTGATTTGACCATAATTATTACCTCACTTTGTAGTTATTGATTTATCCTTTGTTATACTATATTATATTGGCGATTACGCTGTAGGGTTACCAAGTATTATGTTATTTTTCCTACGCTCCTTAATTCTAACCTTTACTATATATCTTACCACCTATTATAGAACTCCTGTCTTCAAGATAATTAAAAAGATAGAAGTGCAGAAACAATATCCACACTTCTTATATTACCTTTACATAGTATCTATATTAATTCTCTAGCTAATTTTTCTAATTCATCTAACTTACTTTCATAGTTAACAAAAGTTCCATCATAAGCTTCCTTAACAGTCTTAAAATAGTTTATAAAATCCTGCTGCTTCTTTAAGCTTATATTTAACTTGGAGGCAAGAGTATTTAAAAACTCAATCTCTTTTTTATCAAATTCTCCATCTATTAAAGCAACTCCAAATAACTCAAAATAAATTATATTTTTAGCTCTATCTGAAGAATCAGTTAGCTCTTTAGCTGCTGATTCCAAAGTTAGCTCTTCTATAGATTCATTATCTAGGGATAGCTCTTCTAGGTATTCATCCATTAGTTCCTTTTCATGGCTCGAAAATACTTCATCTACATTAGACAAAGCATGAACTAAATTAATAAAAGCAATTCTCTCTTTTTTATTTAATTCCTTTAAAAACATATAAACTCCCCCTTTAGATTAATATAATTTTATATCATAATTATATTATATAGTTAAATATACCACATATCAACTTAATTTTTGTCATTTTTATAGTTATATTACTCTCTATTTTTCCTCAGAAACTTGAAACTTTTCTATATTTTTTACCATTTCCTCCGTTATATCCGTTAACTGCTCAGCGGCACCTGCTATCTCCTGGGAAGAGGCACTTATCTCCTGAGTAGAAGATGATATTTCTTCTACAGAAGCTGAAATATTTCCTGAAGCACAAGACATACTCATAGTGTCTTCGATTATTCTTTCTTTTTCCCCATTAATAGCAACTATATTATTATGTATATTATTGATTTTAGGAAAAACCTCTTCTATGTAACTGATAACTGTTCTAATACTATCTGTAGAACTGTTAAGCTTTATTACCTGGTCATTGAGCCTGTCATTCATATTGTCTGATGTTTCAGCAATCAATTCCCCTTCATGTAAAACAACTTCAATTAAGGAAGTTATATTCTGTGATGAATTCTTAGATTGTTCTGCCAGCTTCCTTATTTCTTCTGCAACTATTGAGAATCCTCTACCGCTTTCTCCAGCTCTTGCAGCCTCAATAGCTGCATTTAAGGCAAGTAAATTAGTTTGATCTGCAATATCATTTATTATGTTAGTTATTTTGCTAATTTTATTTAAGTTTATAGCAAAGCCTTTTATTTTATCTCTTACATCATCAAAAGATAAATTTACCTCCTTGATTGATTGTTCAAAATTTACTAAATCCTTATTACTATCCTGAGCCTTATTATTTATAATTTCAACTTCAGAATTTAACATTTTCGCTAGTGACAAAATTTCATTAACCTTTGTCCCAAAGTTATCTAGTATAGTATTTATAGTTACCATTTGTTCCTTCTGAACACTTAGGTTTTTTACACCTTCATCAGTAGATTCAGCAACAGCTTCAGAAGCAACTGCCAGTTCTTTTGATACAGCAGATAAGCTTTCTGTCTGCTGCCTTACCCTATTTGAGCTTATTCCTATATCTTCAACAATTTTCTTAATATCCACCCTAACTTTGTTAATATATAAAGCTATATCTTCAAATTCATCTCCACTTTTAATATGCATAGGAGTTGTTAAATCTCCTTCGGACATTTTATCAAGTCCATACTTTATCTTTTCTACACTTAAGGATATCTTCTTTGATAAGCTAAAAACCATTAAGATAGTTAAGCTGCACATAACTAGAACTGTAATTATAAGACTTAGGTTCATGATCTTTTTAGTATATGTGTATAATGATACATCTATGTCTGCCCCCATTATGGCTATAATCTCACCTGAAGAATTTTTAATAGGTGCATATCCAGATATAAGTACACCATCGCTATCTTCTACAGGATTCTTTGAATAAGATACCTTTCCACCAAAGGCCTCTAACATTTCCTCCTCTAAGTTATACTTTTCTCCAATCTGGTCGCTTTCTTTAATATTTGCATCTACTAGCATATAGGCACTGCTATCATCTTTTCCCATAATATATAAAAACTTTATACCTGTATCATTTTTATAGGTTATTAGCGATTCCTTTAGCTCTTTATATTCCTTACTATCCATAGACTTATTTTCAATAAGCCTCCCTACCTTATCTCCATCAACAGAACTCACTGCTTTTTTAGCGTTCTCTGCTACATCCTCCTGTACCTTTGAAAATACATGCTGAAAGGTAAATAAATTAACTGTAAATAGTAAAATCATTGAAAAGATAAATATTAATCCTACCCTTTTTAGAATCTTTAATCCTAGTTTTCCCATACCCCTTATGATGCAGTTGTATACATCAATATTCCCCCCTTTTGAAAAATATATTTACACTAAAAAAGACCTGAATTATAAACAGACAACATCATAACTTCTGTTCAGTAAATACAGGTCGGTTGCACAACTAACTCAAAGCTTTCAAGGTACAAAATTATAGAAAGCTTTTTATTGTTTCCTTATAATTAAATTTAACTAATATAAGTCATAGATATATTATCATATAAAACTGTTACATTCAACATTTTTTGTAACTCTTTAGCTATGTTATATGAAAAAACTAGAAATTAATCCATGTAATTACATAAGATAAAATTTTATTCTCTTCTTATATTTCTAACATTTAGCCCCTTAACATGGTAGAAGTTTAAAATAGTATTTGTCATTTCCTTTGGAGTTTTTTCTGTGCCATCCTCCACCCATTTTTTCAGTGCAAACCACAATCCACCAGCGGAAAAATGATTAAAATAACTATTATTTGATACAAAAACTAAATTTTTAAATTTTTCATCTGTTGCCATAGAATTTAAGTATTTTAAATGTAACTCAAGCAGTATTTGATATACATTGTTATCTACAAGTTTTTTTACAAATTCTCTATTTTCATACCAGTATTCAAAATATGTAATAAGCAGATCATATAATGTTATATCATTTTTAGCTGAAATTGTGTTTATAAAATTATTGTAAAATCCATCAACATAGTATTCTAATATAGCTTCTTTTTTAGCAAAGTTTCTATAAACTGTTTGCCTAGTTAAATCTGCATTTTCCGCAATTTCTTTTAAAGTTATTTCACTATAGGGTTTTTTATCCATTAATTCAATTAATGACTTTACAATGAAACTTTTAGACCTTAAAGTTATAGGATTAACCTTTTCTTTCATTTGATTCATTTGTAACATTTCTCCTTATTTGTGTAACTTATTATATTTAATTGACTTCACACTTTATAGTATTATATTATAAGTATACAAGTGTTACAAGTGTATAACTTGTAACATTTATAACATTTTTTTGAGGTGGATTGTATGCATAAAATAGCTGTAGTAGTTGATAGTACTGCTGTAATTGACAAAGAAATAATTGAAAAAAATAGCAACTTATACTCAATACCATTACGTGTAATAGTTGACGGTAAAGATCTTAGAGACGGCTTAGATATAACTCCAAGTGAATTTTGCAGGAAAATGGAGGAATCCTTGGATCTACCAACTACTTCGCAACCCTCTGCTGGAGAAGTTTTTAAACTTTTAGATGAATTAGTAAAAAAGTACGATCATATTATATACATTACCATTAGCTCTAAGCTAAGTGGTACATTCCAAACAGGACTGTTTGCCAGGGCTCAAATTTCCGAGGATAAAATAACTGTTTTTGACTCCCTATTTACGGCAACTATTCAAAAGCAGATGGCCCTTGAGACTTTGGAGTTAATAAAAGAGGGAGCTAGTATTGAACATATTATTAAAAATCTTGAATACATCAGGTCAAACTCAAGAATACTGTTAGTGGTAGATGATTTAGCACATTTACATCGTACTGGAAGAATATCATTGTCTGCAGCCTCCTTTGGCAGAATGTTAAGTATAAAGCCAATTTTGTCCTTTGAGGAAGGCGAAATATTAGTAAGTCAAAAAGTAAGAACAATGAAAAAAGTATATAACAATTTAATTGAACAAATTAAAAATGAAAAGCTTACAAATAACTCGAAGATTATTCTAGCACATGCAAATGGATATGATTATGCCTTGGATTTAAAGGAAATGTTGATGGATATATATCCTGAACATGAAATTCTCATTGAAGAGCTATCACCTGTAATAAGTGTACATACAGGAACTAGAAGCATCGGTTTGTCCTGGATAAATAAGAGATAGAGTTGAATTTTATTAAAAAGTAGCTTCATGGTTAGCAAATACCATGAAGCTACTTTTATTTCTATTTAATCGCCTATTTTTAGCTATATAAATGATAAATTACTTTTTTCGTTTTTATTACTTTTTATTACTTTTTACCAATTTGTTAGAAATATTTTAATAAAAACTTTCATATTTTTGCAATTTTTGCTAATATATTTATATGACATATTAATGTTGTTAAACATATTGTTTAATTTTGTATTAAGGGGGATAAAATTTTGAACATGTTAGATTCTATGTTAAATATTATTTCAGTTCTTGAAGATATGTTTCAAGATGAAGATGCAATGCTTGTGGTATCAGACTTAGAGAAAATAGTATATTACAAAGCTGGAAAAACTGTAGACGCAGGACATGAGGGATTATCATTGAGACCTGGCGATGGCTTATATGAAGTTGTTCAGTCTAAGAAAACTTTAAGAGTCATCGTTCCAAAAGAACTATTTGGTACCCCATTTAAGGCCATTACCATACCCTTGTTTGATGAAAACAAACAAATAATAGGTGCTGCAGGAGTAGGTTGGGGTTTAGATAGTAGAGTTAAAATATATGAACAACTAAGTAATGTTGTTGATAGCTTGGCAAGTTCCATCGAACAAATATCAACAGGCATTAATGATATAACTACAAATGCACAAAACATAGCCTCCTCGCAGGAAGAAATGGTGTCTTCCGCTGAAGTGACAAGAAAAAGTGTAGATGAGACTTCTAAAATTACAGATTTTATAAGGAATATAGCTAATCAAACTAATCTTTTAGGACTTAATGCATCAATAGAAGCTTCAAGAGCTGGACAAGAAGGAAGAGGCTTTCAAGTAGTAGCTGGAGAAATACGAAAGCTTGCAGTAAATAGCAAAAATGCCGTAAACCAAATAGAGCAAGGCCTTAAAGATATGCAGCATTCTATAAATCTTATTATGGACACAATTGAAAAAAACGCCTCAACAACCCAGTCCCAGGCTGCTGCATCTGAGGAAATAAGTGCTTCTATTTACGATCTAAGAAGTCTATCAGAGGTCTTATTAAAGGTTACTAAACAGTTAGAAATTAAATGACTAAAAGAAGCCTCTTTTAAAAAGGCTTCTTTTAGTCATAACAACATCGTACTGCTATTTAAGTTAATAATATAGCTATTGTTTCCCTAATAGCCATGCAAAGCTATCCAATAATACATTTCACTCCTGAAGACTCTACAGCTTCCTTTAAAAGTTCCATTTTCTCCTTATTTGGTGAGTTTACATCTAAAATATCATATGTTAGTCCTAATTGTTCGTATTTTGCTACACCTAGCTTGTGATAAGGCAAAAGATTTATTCTATCTATGTTATTTTCAGCACAAAATCTGCTTATACTTATTATATTTTCCTTATCGTCATTTAAACCTGGTATTATGGGAACTCTGATTACTACAGGCTTTTGCTTGGATATTATGGAAATATTATTTAAAATGGGCTGGTTACTAACCCCTGTAAGCTTCTTATGCTTATCTTCATTCATATGCTTTATATCTGTTAAGAATAAGTCTGTAACAGGTATAAACTTATTAACTGTATCCACAGTGGTAAACATTGCACTTTCAACAGCAGTATTTATATATTCTTCCTTGCATGCTTTTAAGAGACTAACTGCAAATTCTGGCTGGTAGGTAGGATCTCCTCCTGAAAGTGTTACTCCACCCTTTCTCTTATAATAAGCACTATCTCTTTTTATAACCTTCATAACCTCATCTACAGTCATAGTCTTTCCACTGAGCTTTAATGCATCATTTAAGCACATATCTGTACATTTTAAATCACTACATTTAATACATTTTTCCTTATTTATGCTTATAGTAACTTTAGCATCTTCATGGTTTTTTAAAGTAATAGCATTCTCTACACAAGCCTTTGAACATTCCATACAACCTGCACAATTGACCTTATGATATCGAAGCTCCGGCAGTAACTTTTGACCTTCTGGATTAGCACACCATAGACATTTTAGTGGACATCCTTTTAAAAACACAAGAGTTCTTATACCAGGTCCATCATGAAAGGATAAGCTTTGTATATCAAATATTATTCCTGAGCTCCTTAAATTCTTCATAATTTATACTCTCTCTTGTTATATGCTTGTAGCATTATATTCTGTTCTTGCTATGATTTCATCCTGTATTGGTTTTGAAAGTTCTACCCAATAAGCACTAAAGCCTGCTACTCTAACAATTAGGTCACGATATTTCTCAGGATGTAATTGTGCGTCCCGAAGCATATCAGAGTCAACTATATTAAACTGTATGTGGTAACCTCCTTGCTGGAAGTAAGACTTAACTAAATCCACCAGATTCTGAGAACCTTCTATACCCTTCACAGCATTTGGGTGTATTTTCATATTAAGCTGAACACTTCTCATTGCTACGGAATCAAGCTTGATTCCAGATTGGAATAGAGCTATAGGACCATTTACATCGGTGCCTGGTGTAGCTGATAGTACACCGTCCGTTAAACTAACACCGGCTACTCTTCCATCCGGTGTAGCACCACACACCCGTCCGAAAGGTCCATGTGCTGATATTGATAGACCAGCAGGTATCCATTGAAGTCCTAAGTATGTTGTCTCAGATAGACATACTTCGTTGTAGTGCTTCCAGCATTGAACAAATATTGAATCTACATAGTCATCATCATTTCCGTATTTAGGAGAGTTTAGTAAGTCCCTATGTATTCTTTCAAATCCACCGCTAATACGTTTTTGCTCAAGCATTGAGAAGTTTCCAACCTTATCTGCTCTTTCAAACCCAAAGTTTTCTTTTAATGCATGTCTTACATCTTTCAGTGTGTACTTTTCATCCTCAAAAATCAGTTTTTTAATAGCAGCTAGGCTATTTGCCACATTTACCATACCTGAATTTAATAGTGTTACTGATTTATTATAACGAGCTCCATTAGAATCTAAGGGTTTTCCATTCTTAACACAGTCCTTCACCAGTACAGATCCCATAACAAGAGGATTTATCTCCCTGTGCACTGCCATAACATAATTCCAATAGCGCATGTACACTCTTAAAAATCTTTCCTCTACCTTGCACCATGCATTCCACAAATCTTCATAGCTATTGATATCTCCTAAAGGTTCAGTGCAGCGTATTCCTGTTCTTGGATCTACTCCGTCATTTAAAACTATCTCTAGGCACTTAACTTCATTAAAGAATCCCGGATGGCAGATACCATGACATGTACCCTGCATCTGCACCTCAACACAACCACCCATTCCTACATCTCTGGCATCTTCAATGGTTATATTCTCTTCTCTATGATTTTGCAGTAAATGCTGAATACAAGCTTCATTATTAAACCAAGCTGGATATCCTGCACCAGTTTTTGTAGTTTCTGCAGCCTTTATGAGTAACCTGTCGCTCGTCCTGGAGTTTACCATTACACCTAAGGTAGGCTGTATAGTCTGCATACTGATTCCAGCTTCAAGTATTATCTCTTCTAGTTCGTTATCAGCCGCTTTTCCCTCCTTAGTTACTCCACCAACTATCATATGTTGAAATAGGTTTCCTGAAGCTAAAGCTTCCCAACTTCTTGGAGATACATATTCTTCACTGGAAAACTTTACTCTCATAAGCTCCATAAGCTCTAGAGCTTCATCTCTAGTTAATCTTCCTTCTTCTATATCCTTTTTATATAGTGGATATAGAAGTTGTCCCCAACGTCCAGGAGAAAGTCCAACAATTGGACCATCTAATGCAATAGCTATGTGTGCTATCCAAGCTGACTGCAGTCCTTCATAGAATGTTCTTGCTGGTTTTGCTGGAACCCATCTCAAGGTTTCAACCATCTTTAACAATTCATTTTTTCTCTGCTTATCCTCTTCCCCTGCTGCCATTTCCTCTGCCTTATCTGCATAATTCTTAGCCCAATTTATAACACCTTCACAGGCTAATATAGTTGCTCTCCAAAATAAAATCTTTTCAGCTACTTCTCTGGTAGTAGGAACAGTATTTTTTATTTTTTCCTTACATTCCTTTATAATATCCTCTAAGCCTCTCTCTACAACCATATCATAGGCTGGTATCCATCTTCCTTCCATAATAGATATAACGCTTGGAGGAAATATTACAGTTTTGAAGGCATTATCTAAGTCATCATATTCTGGCATGGTTTCTTTTAGGAACTTGTCCGATTCGTCCTCTACACATTTTCCCTCCCAAAACTTACAGGAATCTATTAAAGGTGCAGCATCTTCTTCTTTCATTGCAAAGGTGCCCATTTCAATTATACCTCTGGCTTCTTTATGGCTGCGGCCACCTCCTACTCCAACATCATAAACCTCGTCATTTGAGTTTTCTGCTTTTTCAACCATATGTGAATAGAATTTTTGGCTATACTGTAAATATACTGGAGCGCCCCTCATATATCTAGTTTTCTGCATGGTAATAAGTTCATAGGGCTGAATTGCTGGTGTTATATTTTCAATAGCATACTTATATGCTTTCGCTCTACGAATGAGAAGCGGCTCTCCTTCTGACCTTTTCCATTCCTCTGTGTAAAGAACACTAAATTCTGGATCAAGCATGCACCTGGCTTCTAATAATCTTTTTTTAATTATTCTACCTCTTTCTGTTGTAGGCTCTTCTGATACTTCTCTGGAAACATAGCCTTCTTCTCTCTGCTCTTCATTAGTTGGCGGCCATTTTAATGTTTTTAAATTTTCAAAATCTATCACATTTAATTCCCCCTTCAATGTAGTTAAAATTCTCATACAACCTATTATATCATAATAAATTCAATATTTTCCATATAATTCTCAATTATGTAATTTTTCATAGATATTTGATAAATTACCTTGTTTTTTATTGACAATTGTAGATAATAAATAGGAGCTGATTTTTAGTCAGCTCCTTATATCTCAAACAACCCTAGTATTTCTTCCTCAGTTAATGAAGAGAAGTTTTCTCCACTAGATAACTCTTCTCCTAAAATTTCTGATATAAGTTTTTTCTTCTCCTCTTGTAGCAATAATATCTTTTCTTCAATAGTATCTTTAGCTATAATTTTTATAACCTCTACCACATTCCTTTGACCTATTCTGTGAGCCCTATCTGTAGCTTGTTCCTCTACAGCAGGATTCCACCAGGGGTCAAAATGAATTACTAGATCTGCAGAGGTTAGGTTAAGTCCTGTTCCACCAGCCTTTAAGCTTATCAAAAATACCGAGTTTTCTCCATCATTAAAAGCTTTTACCATGTCCATTCTTTTTTCTGAAGGTATGGAGCCATCTAAGTAACTAAAAGTTATTCCTTCTGTATTAATTCTTTTTCCAATATTTTTAAGAACAGATGTAAATTGAGAAAATATCAAGGCCCTGTGACCTTGCTCTAGACTCTCCTGGATAAGCTCCACTAAGGCCTCTATTTTTCCACTGCCTCCACTATAGTCTTTCATGATTACCGATGGGTCTAAACAAAGCTGCCTTAGTTTTGTTATATAGGAAAGTATTTCTATTTTGCTATTTTGAAACTCATAATCCTTTACCTTCTTTTGAATAAGTTCCACTGCATAGTTAGCATAAGTTCTATAGACTTTCTTCTGCTCTTCATCTAAATTCACCACTAAGTTTTTTTCAATCTTATCAGGCAGTTCTTTTATAACATCTTTTTTCTTTCTTCTAAGAATAAATGGCTTTATTAGCCTGTTTAAGTCCTCTAAAACTTCTGGGCTTTCCCTAAGCTTTTTATGATATCTTACGCTGAACCTCTTTTCATCATATAAATATCCTGGCATTATAAAATCAAATATAGACCATAACTCCATAAGGGAGTTTTCTATTGGTGTTCCCGATAATGCAAATCTTCTTTTTGCTTTTATTTCCTTCACCGCAGCTGCATTCTGAGAACTTGGATTCTTTATATTTTGAGCTTCATCTAATATACAATAATCAAATTCAATATTAGTATAGCTTTCTAAATCCCTTTTTAACAGGTTATAAGTTGTTATAAGAACATCATAATCATCAACCTTTTTTATTAGTTCCTCCCTATCCTCTTTGGACCCGTTAACAACTGCTATCTTTAGCTTTGGTGCAAATTTTTCAAACTCAGCTGCCCAGTTATATATTAGTGATGTAGGAGCAACAATTAAAGATTTGCTTCCCTTATTAGATAATATAAAAGTAATAGTTTGAAGAGTTTTACCAAGCCCCATTTCATCCCCTAAGATTCCTCCAAAGCCCAAAAAATCCAGGGTTTTAAACCAGTTATATCCTACCTTTTGATAGGCTCTAAGGTTACCCTCTAAATCTTCCGGTTCCTTAAAGCTCAAGTTTTCTATATTTTTAAATTTATCTTTTATTTCTTTTAAGGCTTTTTTTCCTTTTATAAACCTTAAACTATTTTCCTCTAGGTAGTTATTTAGGAAGAGACCTTTATTACTAGGAATTTGTATACAATTATCATCTATGTCCTTTGAAGAAGCTATATCCAAAAGCTTTAGAAATTTATTAAGCTCCAATTCCTCTAAATCTATATATTCACCATTTTTCAATTTATAGTATTTTAGATTATCTCTAAAAGCCCTTAATATTTCCGCAGTCTCCTCTGGATTAATATCTCCTATTTTAAAATTCAGTTCAAAATAATCATATCTTCCGGATTTAATATTTCCTGTAATGCCCTTTGACCCTATACTTTTTATACCCTTAAAATTTTCGGAGTAATATACTTCTCCTATCTCTTGAAGTTTATTTATTTCTCTTTTAAAAAACCTAAATATGTAGTCCTCTTCCATTAACAAATAAAACTTTCCCTTTATTTCTTCAAAGCCTAAACTTCTGAGAATTCCAATAACCTGGGATTCTTTTTTAGAATCTCTATATACAATTTTCTCTTTATAATCCTCAAAGATATTAAATTCTAAATTTCCATAAAGAACTTTTACTGTCAGCGTAATATCCTCTTCTTCTCTATCAAAGTAAAAGTTGAAGTTACATTTATCTATTACTACTTTTTCCTTTATTGTTTTAGATAAGGTAAATGTAGAAGCCATCATATTAATTTGAGGAATCAACTTTCTTAGTATAGTTTCTTCTTCAGAGGCATCTATCTTTACTACCTTAGCTTCATTGAATATTTGAAGATATGGGCTTATTTTATAACAAAATTCATAATCCGGAATATATACGGACATGCCATACAGGAAAATATTGTTATTACAACCTAGATCCTGAGGCATTCCTCCTGGAGACTTAAGAACATATTCACCATTTATTAGTTTCAAATCAAAATCTATAGGAGGAATTTTATTTAAGATTTCTGTTTCTACAGGTCTATAGAAAAAGCCTTCATTTAAATACACTTTATGCTTTTTTATATTCTCAAAAAATTGTCTAACTAAAAACTTAGGTATATTTACGTATTTTCCGTTTATAATACTATCTTCACTTCTGTAAATAGTCTTATTGTTTCCCTTTATCTCCTTTAAAGTCTCAATATAATCTATAAGTCTTTTATCCTTAACACTTAATCTTTGATTTTTTATATCTAAGGTAAAGTTCTTGCCATAATTTATAGGTATATTATTGTAAATAGCTATAAAAAACTGGTTTATATCTTTTAAGATATATAGATTACTGGAACTCATAGACTTTAACCCTATCTTAAATTCAGCGGTAATGTTGCCACTCCATTCATTTCTATTTATGTAAACTTCAATCTTTATTTCCTCTTTGTCGTATTCATCCCCTAATAACACATTTAATAAGTTGCTTTTATTTTTAAATATACTTTCATTATAGGTAGTCTCTTCAGCTAAAAGAGGATGATCAACTAGCTTTTCCAGGGCTTTATAAAAGGTTGCTACTAGATGCTTACAGCAATAATTTATTTTTTTAAACTCATTTTTTTCATAGTCTAAACAACTGCAGTATGTAGAAAAAATTTTTTTCTTTTCTCCATCCATCTCAATTTTTGTGTTATATTCATTAAAGAGATTTTCTGAAATTACATTGCCATCTATACAAATTAATTTATCTTCGTTAGTTATATCTATAGAAGATACTAAATCATTGTTAAAAACCCTTTGCCCATTAGCATAGTTTTTACCACTAGTTTCTTCATTAAATATTTGTAATAGTATATCTTCCTTCAACGTTCCTTCTCCTTGTATAATTTGATTCTTATTTAATATTTTTCATAATCTCTATCAGCCATATTATTATCTATGTCAATACCAGCCATTCTCATTAGGTATATTGCATTTCTAGTTGTAGAAACCCCTAATCTTAATTTATAGTCAAAATAAATTTCATTATTTTTATAATACTCTCTAAAGTGATAATTTCTAACTTTCCTATTTTTTTCTTCTATATCAGCCAGTTCAAGGTCATGAGTTGATACCATCCCTAAAGCATTTTCCCTACTTAATTTTTCTATTAAAACTCTAGCACCGGTATGTCTATCCTTAGAATTGGTTCCTCTAAAAATCTCATCTAGTAAGAAAAATACTGGTTCCTTTTCCTTTGTAGCATCTATAAGCTTTCTTATTCTTAAAAGTTCTGCATAGAAAGATGATATATTTTCCTCCAGGTTATCACTTATTCTCATGCAGGTATAGATATTCATTATAGAGCAACAAAAAGCCTCAGCACAAACCGGTGCACCTGCATATGCTAAAACTAAGTTAATTCCTATAGTTCTAAGCAGTGTGCTTTTACCAGACATATTAGAACCGGTTATCAGTAGAATGCTTTCAGTGTTATCTATTTTTAAATCATTACATACCCGATTTTTAGTTATTAGCGGGTGACCTATATTCTTCCCTTCTATTATTAGAGAAGAGTTCTTTAGTTCCGGCATTACCCAATGTGGATAGTCATGATTAATTACAGCTAAGCTGGATAATCCTTCAATCTCTGCAATAACATCTAGCCATTGTTCTATAAATAGGCCTGATTCCTTTTTCCAAGCTTCCAGTCTGATTAAGCAGTGATACTCCCACAAAGTTATACTATTTATCATATGGTAAAAAAAATTAGCTCTGTCGGAAATTAAATTTACCAGTTTAGATAACTTATTAATCTGTTTTGTTGCAGTTATTTTATTCTCATTAACGAGGTTTTCTTTTAATTTTATTAAGTAGCTAGATTTAAATCTTTTTTTCTCTATAAGTCTTAGCATTCTATCATATGCTTCTATATCTTTTTTGTATTTGTAAATTCCATCTAATATTTTATTACTTTTTTTAGAGTTAATCTTCAGTATAATTACCTGCACTCCTATAGCCATAAGCGGTAAATAATATGGTATACCCTCTAATAAAAAATACAGCAAAATAATTGTCACTGTAATAATAGGAAGAACATGTGCCATAATGATAAAGGCTGAACTAGAAAATAGGCTATTCTTCTCTTTAGCCCATTTAAATAGGTATTCTGGATTTTTCTTTTTTTCTACAGCTATCTGTCCCTCAGCCATAAATCTTTGTCTCCACCCCAGGTTATCTGAAAGTTCCTCTACAGCTTTCTGTCTATCATATATTTCTCCTATAGTATAGTTTGAAGCTGTTAATATATGCTTTAACTTTTCCCTTCCTAAATAAGTACTAGCAGTATTAATATATTGAAAAAGCGACCCTTTTCCAAAAATATCTAAATCCTTTGAATAACTGTGATCCTCCTCTAGAAAGTCTGATCCGGTATCTTCAAAGGATTTCCATTCTCCTTTTAAACGCTTCAAGGAGTTTCCATTTATCTCACCTATCAATGTTGAACATTTTCTATTATATTTAAGTCTACTGTGCTTATTAAGCAAAATTATAAATAATATGGCAAATAAGATTATTGCCAAGGCAAAAAAATAATATTTTTTTAGTGTATAGGAAAAAAATCCACAACCAATAGCAGCAATAAAAACTATGAGTCTTAAGGCTGATATAAAATTAATTGATTCTGTCTGTTTTTTCACCAGCTTTTCATATATAACTTTTCTCTTTAAATATGGGGATTCTATAGTCTTCAAAGTTAACTAACTCTCCTTTCCTGGAAAAATTACATTTAATTTTATATCCATAATGTAACACACTTATAATCTTTATGTCTAGTTTATGATAATGCCTATGATTAAACATTAGATTTTAAAATGACTATAACATCAAAAAATATAAAAATCTATTGAAGCTTCCTTCAATAGAAAAAGAATGGATAGCAGTACTGGTTATATTAGTCTCTAGGAATGTGCGGATTTACCTAAAGGTTCTGCATAATTTGTTGGATTTTTTATGCTTAAAGCACTAATATAATTCCAATACTGCATGAAATTTTATTTATATGATAAAGGGTGAATTAAGCACCTTTTTCCTCTAATATATTTTCAGAGATAGACTGAGAGATATCTTCGCTCTGTAATGAACTGTGCTTATGTGAATATGCAAAATAAACAATTACTCCAATTGCAAGCCATGTGCCAAAATATAGCCATGTTGTCTTTGACAAACTAAACATAAGGAACAAACAACATGCTATTGCCATTAAAGGAAGCACTGGCACTAAAGGCACCTTAAAGCCTCTTTCTAAATTCGGATGAGTTTTTCTAAGAACGATTACAGATAGTGCTACAAGAGAGAATGTTGCTAAAAGAGTCATATTAGCAAGATCAGCTAACTGTTTTAAATCTATAACCCCTGCAAGTAAAGCAGCTAAACATCCTACTACCCAAGTTGAAAACACAGGTACATTTGTTTTTGGGTTTGCATTAGAACAGACTTTAGGAAGTAGACCATCACGACTCATTGAAAATAATATACGTGATGAACCGTAAAGATAAGCAAGAATAACTGCCAAAATACCTACAACTGCTCCAATTGAAAGTATAGAAGCTGCCCATCCCTGTCCAACAGAACTTAATGCGTAAGCCATAGCATCACCAACATTTAACTTGCTGTAATGAGTAACACCTGTTAAAACTAAGCAAACTATAATATATATAAGTGTGCAGCCTATCATTGAAGCAATAATGCCTCTAGGCAGATTCTTTTGAGGGTCTTTTACCTCTTCAGCAGAGGTTGAAACTGCGTCAAAACCTGCATAGGCAAGAAATACAGATGCTGCACCAGCAAATACTCCTTTAAAACCAAATGGCATAAAAGGCTTCCAATTTACTGGTTTTATAAAAAATGCACCTACAGCAACGAATAAAACTATAACGCCAAGTTTTACAAATACCATAATATTATTTACCTTTTTACTTTCCTTTGTTCCCTTTGATAGAAGAATTGTAATAAGCAATACTACAATAACTGCTGGAGCATTAACTATGCCCCCTTCACCTGGAATATTAATAAATATACTAGGTAAATTAAATCCACATTCCCTTAGTAAACTATTAAAGTATGCTGACCAGCCACCAGCTACAGTTGCAGTACATACCACATACCCTATAAAAAGTGACCATCCAACTAAATGAGCAATGAATTCACCTAAGGATGCGTAAATGTAAGCATAAGCACTACCAGAGGTTGGAATTGATGATGCAAACTCAGCATAACATAGAGCTACAAGTATACATGCTATAGCAGAGCCTATAAATGAAAGGACAACGGCAGGACCTGCGTCTCTTGCGGCAACAACACCGGTTAAAACCATTACACCAGTTCCAATTGTTGCACCAATACTCATTAATGTTACATCAAATGCACCTAAAGATCGTTCTGAAGAGCTGTTTTTATTACTGTCTAAAATAGAATTTACGTCTTTTTTTCTAAAAAATGACTTCATATGCTAAGCCCCCTATAAAATATATTTATGTACTGATTATACTGGCTTGACTACAAAATACTTCTCAATGCTTCACAAGGCTTCATAAAAAAATGGAATGATTTTAAAATTCTCAATCTTTGAATCATTCCATTTAATGCCGAATAATTTGGAAAAACCTTCCTTGTAGTCTATTTTCAGTCATATGAAGTTCAATTTGTAATAAAGATCATAACTTAATAGTCTTCACATTGTAGCAGCACCCCCTCAAAAAACTTGCTTATTATTACCTTTCCACCAGTTTTATTTTTTCCTTTGATATAATCCATCTCAGCTTTAACGCTTGCAAAATCAAACATTCCCTTAGAATACTCCTGAAAACTTTCATTATAATAGTCTTCAATTCCTATGTATGCTAAATTAGTTAGCCCACTCTTAATTGCTCTTCTCATCCTTTGTTGTACTGTTTTAGGGCTATCCCCAATAATGCAACATAACTCATTAAAATTACATTCTTCAAAGGATTTCTTTGTTTCTAACAGGTGCATACAGATTTTTATAATATCATTTGTCCCCTTTTCACCTAACATTCCAAAATTGCTTAAAGTATGCTTTATTATTTTTATATTATTGTCTTGAGGTTTTTTATGAGGATTTATATCTTTAAATACTTTCTTTATATTATTAAGCATGTTTTCGATTTCAATTTTTTCAGCAACCTTACTTGTAACTTTTTCTACTTCGATCTTATTAATAGGCTTACTAATAAAAAACTCTATTCCTGAATTATAAGAATCCTCCACCAACTTTACATCTGATACCTGAGAAATCATTATGAATTTAATTCCTGGTTTCAACAACTTTACTTCTCTTACCAAGCTATTACCATCTAATTTAGGCAAAAGCAAATCAACTAATACAATATCTGGATTATAAATTAATATTTCACTGAGAGCTGTTTCTCCGTCATTGGAGCTGCCTATTACCTCACCTGACTTACTTTCTTCAATCAAGTTAGTTAATATCTTAACAATATTAACGTCATCGTCAATAATATAATATCTCATCATATCTACCTCCTAAATGAAGTTATCGGTATTTTTACTGTAAATATTGTATTTTTATTTTCTATAGATTGTACAAATATATTTCCTTTAAAAATGTCCTGTGCTAGGTCTCTTACTAAAGTAAGACCTATACCTCTGCATATGCTTCCAGTTTCCTTATTATATTTGGTAGAAAACCCGGGATTAAATATAAAATTCAAATTGCTGCTGTTTATGCCTGTCCCATTATCCGATACAGAAAAGACATATTCATCTTCCACTTTCTCAATTTTCAGTTTAACTAATCCCTTCTTTTTGTTATCTATAGCTTCTATACTGTTAAAAATAAGGTTTCTTATGATTGACATCAAATAAAAGTGTTTAAGAACATAGAATTCACAATCAACTTTAAATTTAAGTTCTATATCTAAATTTTTGGTGACTATATAATCTTTTGTATCTATTTCTAAGATATTTATTATATCTCTTATATTCATTGGTTCAGTGTCAATTTTATCATTAGTTATCTCTTCCAGACCTCTCATAACCCTAATATAATCCTTTTTAATCTCGTGAACATCTTTTGAAATATCAAGGGTAAGATTCTTTAATTCATCGGGATAATGATTCTTGGAAACAATCTGATAAGCTGAAAAGGATTTTTTCATTACATCTTCTATTTCAGCAGCATTCTTATTCATGAAATACACTTCACTTTTAAATGCAGAAGTTAGTAATATCAGTCTTCTGTAGCGTTCCTCATGTTCTTCTCTTATAAGAAAGGATTTGTAGTACTTCATTGCTATTAATATAATCAAAGTTATTAAAGTTCTAACACAGGCCACTATAAGGAGGTCTTTAATTATATTGCTGTTTATCCCAATTAGCTTGGTTCTAACACTAATTTCAACAAGGTTTGAGAGAAAATCACAGCAAAATACTAAAATCATAAATTTGGTTAGCTCCTTTTTCCTGCTTTTGTAATAGGAAAAATAAAATATTATTCCATAAGTTACATAAAACACTATCTCTGGTGCAGTCATTTTAATAACCTTGCTAAAACTCATGATATTCCAATAAAGCCAAAATGATTTGTAAAGTGACGTAGTTATTCCTGTAATTATTGCTATTTTTATTGGATTTAAATCAACATAATTATAAAGAAATATAGAAAATACAACCACTGAAAAAGCTATAGTAAAACCTTGGATTAAAACATTAAAATGAATCTGAGATGCTACACTTACACAGATTATAATTATGAAAATATTCTTTAATTTTTTCATATAGTACACTTTCCTTTCATTTTTTAAATCCAAATAATAGTATACTATAAATTCCCACTGAATTCATCTAACATAAAAGGCCCAAAAATAAAAGGTGTAATCATTTGTCCTATTGATCACACCTTTTTGATAACTTTTGTCTATTTTGCTTCTATTTTGTCTACAATGACATTTATACTTTCTTTTACAAAATCTACTGCCTGCGTTACACTCTGTCCTTTATGCTTAACTTCCTTATTACTTTTTCTGGCAATGGCTTTAAATGGGTAATTCTTTTCATCATTTTCAATAACTGTTATTTCATATCCTCTATATTCTTCCATAAGACACCACCCCTTTTGTATTATATTATTTCCTTCCGACTACTATTTACATTTTCTACAGTTCTCATTAATATTATGTATTTTTTTAAGAAAGGTAGTTATACTAATATCATAAAGAATATAATCAATAATAAAAGTTCCAGTTACTATAACTGGGTGACTTATAACGTTATATTCTTTATACTTAAACTTGGGATCTAGGAATAGGTTTCATTTTAAGGAAAGAGAAGCGGAATCCTATAGTATGTTTACTATAGTGATTCTGCTTCTTCTTTTTGCAGTAATAAATTCTATAGCTGTTTATACTCTATATAACTATTTTCTGACAGGTAACATAATTGATTTACATTTTTTTATGTTATATACTTAATCTATTGGCATGAAAGGAGATGCATAATTTATGGATTCTGATACCCAAGTTAAAGATTATGAACTGAAGAATAAAAAAAGTTACAAAGAAAGAGTTGTAAATCTAATAGGTAGCCTAAAAAATGATAAAGATTTTACTCTATTTCTCATTGTTGGTCTATTTACTGGTATAGCCAGTGGTATAAACTCAACAGTTTTTAATAATTTTTTAAGTGATGTGTACAAGCTTTCAGCATCGGCAAGAGGTGTTGTGGAATTTCCCCGTGAACTTCCTGGGGCACTTATAATGATAGTTTTAGGACTACTTGCCTTTCTTGGAGATGTAAGAGCATCCATGATAGGAATGTTGTTTGCATCTTTAGGTATGATAGGATTAGGTCTTTTTTCACCAACCTTTTCCGCTATGTTAATATGGATGATGATTTTGAGTTTAGGAACTCATATCTTTATGCCTTTATCTGCCAGCATTGGCATGTCTTTATCGGAAAGAGATAGCTATGGTGCCCGTCTTGGCAAATTTAATGCTTATAACCTTATGGCAACTATACTAGGTTATTTAATAGTATGGCTTGGATTTAAATATCTAGGACTGACCTATAGGGTTGTCTTTATAATTGCCGCTATTTCCTATATTTTTGCCTTAATTTTTCTCGGGTTAATGACTCCGAAAAAACCAAAGGTAAAGAAAATAAAATTTGTTTTTAGAAGAAAATATACCTTGTACTATGTGCTTAGTGTAGTTAACGGCGCTAGAAAGCAGATTTTTTTAACCTTTGCTCCATGGGTACTTATTCAAGTTTACCATGTTGATCCGCCTACCTTTGCCATACTAGGTTTTATAGTTTCTGGGTTGAGTATCCTTACTAGAACCATAGTAGGTAATGCCATTGATATAAAAGGTGAGAGATTTGTTCTTTCGCTAGAAGCAATAGTTCTTATAGTAATTTGCATAGGCTATGCCTTTGCTGCAGACGTATTTCCAGCAGCAATTGCAGTTATAATCATTGCAGCCTGTTATATACTTGACAACTCTATGAGTGTTGTGGAAATGGCTAGATCAACCTATATTAAAAAGATAGCCCTATGTCCTGAGGATGTAACACCTACTTTATCAGCAGGTACAAGCTTTGACCATTTAATTGCAATGACTATACCATTCTTTGGTGGAATATTGTGGGCAACCATGGGCTATAAATACGTTTTTATTGCTGCAGCCATAATAGCCTTTATGAATCTATTCCTTACTTTAAGAATAAAAGTAGATTAAATTTTTAATAGTTTATTTCCTTTTGTTATATATTAATAAGGATATAACAAAAGGAAACTAGAAAAATAGCAATAAAGGGTGAAAGCATAATATGACATTTATAATGAATTTAATAATTAAAACCTTTATAGAAACAGCCTATCTTACTGGCGTGATTATTTTAGTTGGAATGCTGCTTGGAGTATTAAGGAATAATTCTATAAGAAATTTTCAAAGAAGCTTTGGTAGTAAAGCACTTATGGTAACAGGAGTTATTGGGGTGCCTATACACGAATTAAGCCATGCCACTTTTGCTCTATTATTTGGACATAAGATTACTAATATTAAACTGCTTCAAAAACCAGATAAGGACGGCATAATGGGATATGTGCAACATAGCTATAATCAAAGTAGTATCTATCAGCAGATAGGAAACTTCTTTATAGGTATAGCACCTATATTTGGAGGAGTTTTTTCAATAATAGCTTTAATGAAATTTGTAATACCACAGGCTTATAATGAGTTCATTAAGATATTATTCAAAAGTTTACAGGTTACAGTACTAGATAAAAATACAGTTGAAGGAATAATTACTTCCTACAGAGGGTTAATAAAGGTTATTTTTTCACTTGAAAATTTTCAAAACCCATATTATTATTTATTTTTATTTGCAGCCTTATGTATATCATCCCATATATCCTTAAGCTCTGCAGACATAAAGGGAGCTTCTAAAGGACTGGGGGTTTTATTTCTACTGCTGCTTATACTTAACGCCTTAAACTTATCAAAATACATATTATCCTTTAATTTGATTAAGTACAATATTTTAATAACAGGTTTTTTAATTATATCTGTATTACTTTCTATAGTAACATTTTTAGTGAGTTTAATTCTTAATATGATAAACAGAAATATATAAATATTGTATTTTATCTTGAATTTAGGTGCTTTTTTTGGTAGAATTTAAGTTAATTAGTAATAATTAATATTAATTAATCATTACTTAATATTAATTTTAGGGGGGATTTAAATGTCATTTCAATGGAAGGAAAGATATAACTTAGGTATAAATGAAATTGATATTCAACATAAAAGATTATTAGAAATAGGTCAAAAGGCTTACGAAATTGCCCTTCTTAATGATGGATATGATCATTATGATGAAATCATGAACATATTAGACGAACTTTTAGAGTATACAGAATATCATTTCAATTACGAAGAAAATATGTTAAAAAACTACGGCTATAAGGAAATCCATAATCAGGAAGAAGAACATTATTATTATGTTTATAAGATAAAATCTATAGCCTCAAAAGAGGATATCGACGATAATCAGAAAAAAACTATTTTAGAAATTCTTGACTTCTTATCACAATGGATTAGTAATCACATCATGTTGTCTGATGGAAAATACGCTAGTTTCCTAAAGGAAAAGGAAGTAATCTAAAACTTAAATAAGCTAGGTGTTTAGTTATAAGTTATCACCTAGCTAACAATTACTCTATCCTAGTATTTTTTTTACCATAGGGTTAATTTTTGACCTATCAAATTTACCACTAACCTTTGGCATAATTTCTTTCATTATTTTTCCCATATCTGCTGCAGTATAATTTCCGTTAGCTATAATTTCTTTTAACATAGCCTCTACTTCCTCTTCTGCTAATTGTTTTGGAAGATATGGAGTTAAGACTTCAAGGGCAAAATTTCCTTCTGCTATTTTTTCTTCGTTATTTGATTGTTTTGCATATTCTAATGTCTCTTTTATTTGTTTTATATTCTTTTCTACTATTTTTATAACCCCTTCATCAGAAATATCTTCTCTTTGGTTAACTTCAAATCCTTTAATGTCAGCATTTATTAATCTTAAAACACTTACCCTTGCCTTATCCTTTGCCTTCATTGCTGCTATTTCATCTTTTTTTATTAATTCTTTTAACATAATCTTTTGTTAGTAAGCCTTACCTACTAACCAGTCACCTCTTTCCTTTAGTATAATTTGCATATTTAAATTATACTATTATTCTAAGCAAAATCAAAATGCATTTTTAATAACTTTAATATTATAACAAATTTTTTATTATTTCCCTATAGAAAAAGGGCCTTTAGTTAAGCCCTTTTTCCCATGACAACTATTTTTAATTTCTACTTCATATCCGTTAGCTAACAACTGCTATTATATCAAGTACCACAAAAAGTTCGATAAGGCTGGTCTGATTTAGTAGGCAGTGTTGAGTAGTCAGCCTGCTCTGGAGAGTGTGCATAAGGACAGGAAAGAGCCTTCAGAAGTTTTTCCATTACACTATAGTCTCCATATTTTACCGCTGCTTCTAACGCCTCTTCCACTCGATGATTTCGAGGGATTATGGCTGGATTACTGTCTCTCATCAACTGATGGGAAGAAGCCTTCGACTCCTTCTGCCTGTCTAATCTCTGCTGCCACTGCTCATGCCATTTAGCAAATTCCGTGGTGTCAAATAACATCATATCGGACCTGCTGTCAAAGGTTAATGCACGGAAAGTATTGGTATAGTCTGCACCATGCTTTTCCATTATACTAAGGAGTTCTTCAATAAGGGATTCATCCTCAGGCTCTTCATTAAAGATTCCTAGTTTTGCCCTCATTCCTGCAATCCAATTATTATGATACAACTGTGGAAAATCTGAAATGGTATCTTGCGCTAGGCTCACAGCTTTATCCTCGTTATCATGAAGCAGTGGTAATAGGGTTTCAGCAAATCTGGCCAAGTTCCATGCAGCAATCTTTGGCTGGTTGCCATAGGCATAGCGGCCATTAATGTCAATGGAGCTGAATACTGTTGCCGGATCATAGGTGTCCATAAAAGCACAAGGTCCGTAATCAATAGTTTCTCCGCTAATAGTCATATTGTCAGTATTCATAACTCCGTGAATAAAACCAACCAATTGCCATTTGGCAATTAGCGCCGCTTGACCTTTTATTACTTCTCTAAGCAAAGCAAGATAAGGATTCCCATCTTCGTCAATGTGTGAAAAATGTCTTTCCAATGTGTAATCAGCCAGAGCCTTAAGCTCCTTAGTACTGCCCCACCTTGAAGCATATTGAAAGGTGCCTACCCGGATATGGCTGGCAGCCACACGAGTAAGAACTGCACCAATCTGCTCAGTTTCACGAATTACTCTCTGGCCAGTTGTCACTACCGCTAAACTGCGAGTAGTAGGAATACCAAGGCTATGCATTGCTTCACTGATGATATATTCCCGAAGCATTGGTCCCAGTGCCGCTCTACCATCGCCTCCTCGTGAGTATGGGGTTTTTCCTGAACCTTTAAGCTGAATATCAACCCGCTGACCTTTCGGAGTAATCTGTTCACCAAGTAGTACAGCTCGACCGTCTCCTAACATAGTGAAATGGCCAAATTGATGTCCTGCATAAGCTTGGGCAATAGGTAAAGCACCTAATGGAATCTGGTTCCCAGCAAATATTGCTACACCATCCTCCTTTTCCAGTACCTTATCATTCAATCCTAAGGATGTTGCCAAAGGATAGTTGAGAATGACCAACTTCGGTGAAGATACAGGGGTAGGATTAACACTGGTAAAAAACAATTCCGGCAGACGAGTATAACTATTATCGAAATTCCATCCTATTTCAATTTTTGATTTTATCTCTGTCATTCTATCTCCTTTCCTTCCTCTATATTTTTATATTTTAGTTTTTTGTTTTACATAAAATATATAGGCATTCTATGATATTTTAAGTTATGTGATCTTATATAAATACAAGCATTACTAGTTTCTGCTTCTACAAGCTTATTATACTCTTTTATCTACTGGTTCTTTGTTCCTTAGGCATACTTAGCAAATTAACTTAATACTTTAGTAAATAAGTTTTTCTCCTGTTACCTTAAGGAAATATCCTTAAAATAAAATCCGGTTAAGATAAAATTTTTCTTAACCGGTAAATTAAAAATATATTTTATTTTTATAGCTATTTCCCAAAGAACCTCTTTATTTTAGAAAACAATCCACCCTTGCTTTTTTCCTTGACACTTTCTTCCGTTGTGGCAGCTACTAATTCCCTTATTTCCTCACTAGTTAATTCATTTATACTTATTTTTGCTTTTATCAAGTCATCTACAATAGCATTATCTACACTATAGGTAATCTTTAATACATCTCTAGCTCTGGTCATTCCCACATAAAGAAGCTTTTTAGATTCATCTATACTATCTAGCAATCTATCATTAATACCACAAATAAATACATACTTAAAGTCCAAGCCTTTTATACTGTGAATTGTAGATATATTCACTGTATCACTATGCAGCTTAAATTTAGACTTAGTGCTTCCGCTCTTGCTAATGACAAAATAAGGTATGCCTTTGTTTTTTAAAACTTCTTCTAGTATTTTTAAGTAGTTTATATTCTTATAATTGCTATGAATATAGGCTACACAGATATCTCCATAATTAATCCCTGCTTGTTTTAGCTTTGTAATATCCATTGCAATTTTATTTATTTCTTCATAAAAATCCCTACAGTATATTAAATCAGGTTGTACACCTTCTCTTAAACTGTTTTCCGGTGTAATTATAAAGTTATTGTCTTCTTCATTTATATTTTCTCTTGGTAATCCATCAGAGAGGAAATCATGTGCAAAATTTAGTATTTGTTTTGTGTTTCTATAGTTTTCCCTCATAATGGTTGTTCTCCCTGCTGCTTTTATTCCCACAGACTTAAGAGTATATCTTCTGTTATACAGGTTTTGTGCACCATCGGAAGCTAACATGAGGTGGCTATGCTCTGGATCTCTCAGCATTTTAACGATAAACTGAAGCCATTCTTTTTCTAAATCCTGACCTTCATCAATTAATATTGCATCGTATTTTTCTATGCTGTTTAACATATCCTGTGATATTTTTTCTATATTCTCACTGATTTCCGTCTCTCTAAATAGTCCACTATTTAACTCTAGTAAGCTAAAAATTTTATTTATCCATCCATGAAAATGTATAACCTCAACGTTAACCATATCATGATCCATTATAGAATTTTTCAAAAAGTTTGTAAGTGTTTTATTGTAGCATAGTACTAATATGCGCCAATCTTTATGAACCTCTGCTAGATACTTTGCTCTGCATATTAGTATAACTGTTTTTCCACTTCCAGCTACTCCTCTGACAACTCTATGTCCATAGCCTAATCCTTTAGCAAGTCTTTCTTGATTTAAGTTCATAGTCTTAAAAACAGCCTCATTATTATTAGACAACTTTACTTCTTTAAATAAATTACCTCTGATCCTATCTATTATACTTTGTGATATTTTTCCAGGCTGAAATTTAACTGGAATCATATTTTTTAACATTAATTGAAGCTTTTCTTTAATAAAGTTATCTTCCAGTTCCTTTAGATCATCAGCGAATATGACACAATTCTCATCTATAGTACCTGAAAATTCACTAGATAGAAAAGCTATTCTATTTATTTTACTAAATACAACTCCATATCCAAAGGTAAAGCATAAGTTGCTTTTATAGTCCCCTTTGTTTTGTAGTAAACCTTTGTCCTTTTTCAATTCATCAATCATATTAAACATATACTCTCTTGCCTGTTTTAGTGGATTAGTCTTTGTACCTAATGTGCTTAGGTAATATGTATTAGGATTTGCACTTTCTATGGAACTTAACGACCAATCCTTTACCTCTAAAACTACAATACCTAAATCTGGACCTAAAATTATAAAATCTGGATATCTGCCCTTAACCCTTAAATCATACCATACTATATAATCCTTTGGTAAATTATACTTTAGTATTTTAAATAGTCTTTTTTCCCCTGAAGTGGCGCTGTCTAAAGTACTTATACTCTCTGGAATCATCACCGCCATAGTGTCACCCCTTTAATCTGTCACAATATATTAATAACATTAATGCCAATTTCCTGAAATATGTACATATTATAGCATATTTTTACTTTTTTATCAAAAGCTTATAACTTTATTTATTAATCTCACTCACTGACATTCCTTACAAGTTCTCCCATAGACTAAAACTCCACCAAATATATTAACTTTTTCTTTGGCATATTGTATTTATAGGTAAGCTCTCCAACTAAATGATCTGTTAACTTTTCTGGCATAAAATTTTTAAACACCCATTAGTTTTACCTATGGGTGTTCTTAAGCCTCCAATTATATACCTTTTATGCTTGTACATATTTTACTATTCCCTTATTTAGTCTAACTGCAATTACCACTGCTGCAAAGGATTTTAATAAATCTCCTGGTAAAAATGGAACTGATCCTACCATAATAGCTTTTTCTATTCCCATTCCGGTAACATAACCTAACCAAGCTGACCCTAGTGCATGAACTACAACTATTCCGCCAAATAAACAAGCTAAAAGCATAACTACTTTTGATTTAGTTTTGCTTACTAAAAGACTTATTACTACTGCTCCAATTAGGTATCCAATTAGATATCCTCCTGTTTTCCCCACAATAATACCAAATCCTGCTGAACCTCCTGAGAAAACAGGCAATCCTATAGCACCCATGAGTAAGAAGGTTATCATACTAAGTGCAGCTTGAAGGGGTGTTAACACACATCCTGCTAGCATTACTGCTAAAGACTGAGCTGTTATAGGAATTGGACTAAAGGGTAATGGGATTGTAACATAACTTAATACTGCTGTCAGCGTTGCAAATAGAGCTGAATAGACCATATCTTTTACATTTAACTTTTTCGACATATTGACTCCTCCTATTTATGTACATGATTTGCATCTTTGCTTATGTGATTAAATTTATCTATACCACTCTTTGTTATAGTTTTAAAAAACTCTCTTCTATCTTCAGTTCTTCAACCTGTAAGCAATATTAATATCTTATATCTATAATCTATTATATTCTTGAAAAACCACATTGTCAACATTAATGTTATCTTAGGTTGACAATATGGTTAACAAATGTATTTTAGTTTTATGTAAATATATATACCTGTAATTTATATTATGTATTTTATTACACTATCCTTAAATATTGATTCTATCTCTTTTTTAAAGAACTCCTTCATCTCCTGCAGCTGCTCCTTTGTATATACAAACTTGCCATATCCAAACTGCCCATGCTTATATTTTCTATCTTCATCGGTCATTGGCAGGGTAGTATCAGGAAAAACCTCTAAGATTATATTTTTAGCTCTTGTAGTATACCTATGTGATATTACCTCGAAGGTTAAAGGATAGCCTAAGTTATCTGGTAATTCTTTATTGAGAGTTGACAATAACGCTCTATAATCCTCTTTCCAGCTGTCATATAAAAATACCGGTGCTATTATAAATCCGATAGGATATCCTGCCTTTGCTGCCTTTACAGAGGCTTCTATTCTTTTAGCTGCTGATGCAGTCCTGTTTTCATATTCCTTGATTACCTTATCTGTATTTAGTGTAAATCTTATTTCTGTATGTCCCTTATGATTTGCATCAAGTAGTGTATCTATATCACTGTATTTAGTAACAAATCTAAATCGTCCTTTTTCACTTTCAGCAAAAAATTCAATGGTCCTTTTTAAAGCATCAGTGTAGGGTTCTATTGGTATAGGATCTGATGTGGCGGAACCTTCAAATATCGTTTCTTCCGGCAGCCTTTCCTCTATATATTTTTGTGCTTCATTTAAAATATCATCTAAGTTAACATTGATCTTTATATAAGGTTTGTCACCTAAGTTAGTATTTAAATAGCAGTATTGACACTGACCAATACAACCAGAGACTATTGGCAATTGATAGTGTGCTGATGGCTTACAAGTCTGGAACTTAAATCCCTTCTTTATGCCAACAACTAATGTATTTTTACCTTCTCTATAAAAATCAAATAGACCTTCACCGGGAATATTTTCTTTAACTTTATTTGATGTTAGCTTTATTATTTCTACCTTGGAATCATCTTTGAATTTATTATATATATTTTCACCTATTTCATAGTTTAAAGAGTTCTTTTCAAATATTATTCTTTTAGGAATGAACATGTCTTTATTCTAGAGTTTTACTAAACTCTAATCCTCCTTTTATAGTATTATCACCTATACTTTCTACGATTTTAAATAAAATTAT
The DNA here is from genome assembly GCF_033659955.1 of Clostridium tanneri. Taxonomy (NCBI): domain Bacteria; kingdom Bacillati; phylum Bacillota; class Clostridia; order Eubacteriales; family Clostridiaceae; genus Clostridium; species Clostridium tanneri. The sequence continues at coordinate 34,377 of NZ_JARUJP010000012.1, read as the reverse complement.
GTACGTAAAAAGAGGCTACAATTTTAATGTACCCTCTTTTATACTTATAGAATTTATTTTTGCTCTCATATCTTAAGCACTGAAGAACCATTTTCAAAACAGATTTTTAAAACTGTATCCTTACTGAATCCAATATTAATAAAATGATTAATTTCATCAAAAATTCCAGCAGAATGGCTTACTCTATATGCTCCGGCATCACTTCCAAGAGTAACTTTCAGCTCTAGTTCATAAGCCTTTACTATGTTGTTAACCTGTATAGTATATACTTCTCTTATTATGTCCAATTGTTGCTTAAAGTTGGAATCCTTTGCATCGAGAATATTTCCAAGAGGGGAAAGGGTAGGCGTCCAATATATTCCTTTTTCTGCCATTCCATATAGCTCTTTATCAGAAATAAGAAAACCATGTTCTATAGTATCTACTCCTGCCTTTATTGCAGCAGACACTCCTTCCCGTCCATTGGCATGTACCATTATTGGTACTCCATATTCCTTTGCACTTTTTACCATGTATTCTAGTTCATCATATGTAAATGCTACCTCTCCTACATCTCCGAATTGATTAAAATTCACTATTCCTGTTAGTATAATTTTAAGATGATCTAGTTTATTTTCTTTTAAAATAGTAAACTCTCTTTTAAAATCTTCTATTCCATAAATGGCTCTTCCTAAAAAAGACCCATAATGCTCTTTTTTACAAATTGCAAATATGGGGGTTCTGTATGTTATCCCTTCTTTTCTTGCAACTTCCCTTGTCAGACAGGAAGCAAATATTCCGTCACCGCCATCCCTTAAAGCAGTTATATTATTTCTCTTATATTCTTTTAGGATTTTACTAAGCCAATTTATCTTGGACTCCATAGTAGCATTGTTCCATTCCTTTTTATTAAACAAAGTATTCTGAGCAATGTGTATATGTGTATCGATTATACTTGAGTTCCTTAACTCTATTCTATTTCTCTCATTCACAGTTATCACCCTATCAAAGTTCCTTTTATTTAAGTCTTGCACCATCCTTATGGCTGGCAATTTATTTTACCTAATGTGGCATCTTTTTTAGTGACAATGGGTTTAAAATAATCTTAAATCCATTCTTTAATAATGTTTTTAGTATACTTGAGTATATTATAGTGAAAACTATTCCTTTAATTATCGATTCATATCCTAATGCTAATAATCCAAAAAGCAATACTATTATATTTATAAATCTCAATGCTGAGGCTATTTCTATTCTAGGATTTTTATTATTAATTATTAAAGCTATAACATCAAATCCTACTGTAGATGCATTTGAAGATATGCATAAATAATATCCTACTGCTACTAAAATAGCTGAAATAATTATTGCTAGTACTATATTTATATTAATTGTAAACCCTAATAGATAGAATAAATTAAAAAAGGACATATAACATATACTACTCAATATGGATTTAATAAAATACTCTTTCCCTAGGAATAAAAGGCAGCTAACTAACAGTATAATTGTAAGTATATTAGCTACTGTTGTGACATTTGTTCCTGCTAAACAATGTACTACCAACGCTGAACTTGTTACACCTCCGTTAATTATTTTTCTTGGAACAGTAAAAAAAGCATAAGAAAAAGTAATTAATATATTGCCTAAAATTATTTTTGCTATGTCCTTCACAATATACTACCTTCTTTTTAACTTATTTTCCTATTAAACTCTTTCCCATGTCATAAGCCTTGCCTAAAGCTTCTTGATTCTCAGATACAGGTATTTCTCCTGTAGACACCCCATATTTTACAGTAAACTTTAATCCTAAATACTCACAAATCTGCTCTAAACTGCTTTCAACAACCTTAGCACCAGAGTCTTCCTCTGTTCCTTCATGAGTCATTAATAATACTATTTCCTTACCCTTGAAATCATCTGATTTAAGAGCATATAGTCTGTCTATGAAAGTTTTTAGTTGAGCCGTCATATTCCACCAGTATACTGGTGTAGCTAAAACTACTATATCTGAACTTTTTACTTCTTCATATAAGAGCTGCATATCATCCTTAATAACGCAGGTATTAAGTGATTTTCTACAGCTATTACATGCACTGCAAAAGCTAATTTTTTTCTCCTGAAGGAATACATCAGAATATTCTACTCCGCTGTGACTCTCTTTAACTCCTCGTAAAAATTCCTTTAGCAATACAGCTGTATTGCCGTTCTTATTTGGACTTCCTAAGACTGAAAATATTTTCATTGTTTCACCCTCCTGAAATTTTAGTTCTATTAAGATCACTCAAGGTGGCCTAATCATCAGTTTTAGGCCAACAGCTGAATTAAACAGCTCTTGGCCTAAGGTTGGACTTAATTATCTCTACTACATTTGAAATTTCATAATTAATTCTTTTTCGTTGGTATCTTCATCTACTTTTTCTTCACACAAAACAAAGCCCTTATGTTTATAGAACTCTGCTGCTTTCTTATTATTTTTATATACTGCTAAACCTAATTTACTATATCTTTTCTTTGCAAAATCAATTAACTGACCGCCAATACCCTTCCCTTGGGAAGATATGTCTACAAATAATGCCCCTATAAACTCATTGTTTAAAATACTTATAAATCCCTTGATATGGCTATTCTCTTCATAGACAAATGTTTTAGATGCCGGAATATATACATCCTTAACTTCATTATATTTTCTTAACCAATATTCCCTATCTATAAAATCATGTGCTTCTATAGTAGCATCCTTCCATACTTCCATAACTTTATTTATATCCTTTACTTCTAATTCTCTAATCATTAAGTTTTTTCTCCTTCTTCAACATATAAAATTTCCAAATAGTCAATGATAGTAAGTCTATTAGTATTTACTGCATTTAGTAATTATTTTCTTAATTGTGTATTCTGATAAAAAAAATCTTTCAGCCAAGATTTCTATATTATTTCCTTGATTATACAGTGAAAAAATCTCGTTGTTTCTGCTATCTATTAAATTTCTAGTTCCACTTTTGCATCCCCAGGATGTTCTTTTTTTCACCTTTGGAATATATATAGTTTCTCCATCTACATATTTCTGTATTTCTTTTAACAGTTCTTCTGGCAAAACCTCAGCTCCATTTAAATATTGCACTACTTTATCCTCCAAAATTAAAGAATCCTAAAGACTCCTTAAAGAGGATTATTACACCTTAGTAATGTAAAAGTCCCCCTTAAAGAGTTGCTAATACAGCATTAAAGTGTTGTATATTCAACATAAAGTTCACCTCCAGCTACATGGAATAGAATTTCTTTTCTTAACTTAATTTTACTAGCATATGGGCTAAATTTAAATAGAAAGAATAAATATAATAAATCTTGGTATTATGGTTTTTAAAATAGGTATAAATAATCTTTACGGTGGGAAATTAGTTTTTGTAGTAATATAAACTAATAATTTAGGAGGTAATCTTATGCAATTAGCTGCTCATGAAGTGTACGACTTACATGAATTAATAGTAAGCTGTGTAAACTCTATATCAAATATGGCTATGTTTAAAAACATGGCAAAGGACCCAGAGTTAAAGGCTATGATAGAAAGGCATTTTCCTGCTCATGTTCAGGACTATAATATGAAGGTAGAGTTTGTCAGCAAGGCCAATGGCTCTACTCAAAAACTTAATGTTCCTAGCTTAAATGCGGTTTTACAAGATTATACTAAATCACCAACTAATAATTTTCCTCCAATTACTCCAAGAACTAGTATACAACAGATGGATGATAGGGAAATAGCTACTGCATATCTTTTAACTTTAAAAAGAGCAGGAAGAGAATATGCTTGGGCCGCTATGGAAGCAGGTAATCCTACCGTTAGAGAGTTCTTAAAGGATGCATTTACAATGAGCTGCAATCATGCCTATGATGTTTGGCAGTGGATGGTACAAAAGGGATATTATCCTCTAGAACCAGCATCCCAGAATACATTAAACACACTTTCATCTATCTATTATGAAGTTCGTGAGCCTTCCTTAGTTTAGTAAAAGAGGAGTGTCTTAAAATAACAGTTTAGGACACTCTCTTCTAGTTATTAAGTACATCTATCAGCAATGTATTAATCTGTATAAAATAGCTTGAAATCAATAGCCTCTGCCATAGCTTCTCCTCCAGCATCGCTTGGATGAAGGTGATCTCCGCTGTCATACTTAGGCAATAGTCTTGAGGGGTTGTTAGGATCTGCCGTTGTTTTATCAAAATCAATTATTCCATCAAACTTTCCGCTAGTTCTAATCCATTCATTAACTTCTCTTCGCTTAACATCAAGGTCGTCAGTATATACTTCATATTCTTCAAAGGGCATTATTGTGCCGCCATATATCTTCAAATTATATTTGTGTGCCAGTTCAATATACTTTTCTAGGGCTGAAACTATTTCATCCTTACTTACAATTTCAGAAGCTGGCGCTGGTCCTCCTGGTGCCGGATGCATTATGTCATTAACCCCTTGTAAAACAATTACATATTTTACCCCTTTATGGTCTGTAATAGCTTTTTCAAATCTTGAAATTCCTGACGGTCCGAAGACTCCTTGAAGCTGATTTTCCGTATCATGTAATATTCTGTTGCCGCCAATAGCTTCCCTAACTACAGATAAATTTTCTACATTTCGATTTTTCAATTTCTTTACAAGATAATCTGGCCATGAAAGAGTAGTTATTGAATCACCAAAGGCAACAATTGATCTATTTTCTCTAGATGTCCTTACCTCTATAGATGTAAGGAAGGGAGCTATCTTAGGAATTCCATTGGTACTAACAGGTTTAAAATCTCTTTTTGTATCCATTGACTTTGTGAAGTTCCCCTTCTGTGAAAAATAAGATTCTCCACCACCCCAAGCACCAGTTACATTCTTAACTTCATCTGGAAAATAAATAGTTACAGCTACTCTATCTAAGGCTTTTATAGGAACTTCCACTGGGTCACTCCATACAAAAGCCCCTTTTTCAATAGTTATCGTTGACTTACCATTAAAGGTAAGTTCTTTTTGTGAGTTTTTATATAGTATACCCTGTGGGTTAACTAAGGCAAAGGATGCCTCTCCAATGTGTATAGGCTCCCTCCCAAACTCATTTGAGATTTTTATTCTTTCCTTTGACCCTCCAAAGGTAGAAGTTACTATCGTACGGAGGCTTTGATTTTTGTAACCTAACCTAAAAAAAGTTAAATCCACCGCAGTTCCGTTCCATGCACCAATCCAATATGTGCTTAACCTACTATACATATTGAAGAGGCTTAAGATCAGAATGATGACTAATGTCCCCCAAAACGGCAGCCTAAATTCCTTTCTCATTTTATTCTCCTATCTTTATTCCTTAGGCTTAGCTGTATTTTTCACTAACCTTTCTGTTTTGATATCAATTTCCTTTTCGAATTTATAGTTTTAATTTAATTTTTACCTTCTAACTTTTTCTTTTCAAATCCTTATAACTTGTGGAGATACCGAGGTTTAAGACGAAGTATTGTTTTAAAAAGCTTTGAATGCATATAAGAAGGTCTTATATAATTTTTATAGTTACCTGCACCAGCTATGAAAATAATACCAGAAAAAACTATTATAACACCTATAGTCTTATTTATAACAGAAACTTTTTTAGGATTTAAATGCTTATGAAATCTCTCAGCAGCTAATATAAGTATAATCCACCATAAAAAACTTCCGGAAAATACACCAGCAATTAAAACAGTTCTTGCTGCTATACCATGACCAATATTTTTAGAGCCATAGCTAGCAAATACAAAAAGAAATGAAAATATTGTTGCTGGATTTGCTAGTGCAAGTATAAATGTAGTGATAAAGGATTTTGCAAGAGTTTTTCCATCTGCAACTTCCTTTGTATTTTCTTTTTTAGATAAAATAATATGCGCACCTACTATTAATAGTATTATACCACCAATTAAACGAAAATAATGTTGATACATAGCAAGGAACCTAGCAATAAAGCTTATTCCTAGAGCAGCAATGATTGCATAAATAGAGTCAGCTACACAGGAGCCTAAGCCTGCTGCAAATCCAAAAACAGCTCCATTTGTAAGTGTAGTTCTCAGACATAAAGCACCTATTGGACCTAGTGGCATACCAGTTAGCAATCCAATAATAATTCCCTTTAAAAAAATGTGCAGCATTAGTTTCACTCCTTATTAGGCTATCTATATACTTAAAGAATTTAAGTAGTAAAAATTAAGTCAGTCCTAATATATTATGCCTTTTCAGCTTTAAACTATTGCTTTTTACATTATTTTAAAATCTTAATATATAAAAAATAATTTCAAACCAATTATTTTATCAAATTCCCCTCTTACTCCACTTATAAAAAATAACCACGACCTTTTTTAAAGTCGTGGTTAAAAATCACCTATTAATTATCAATTTACTGGCTATTATTTTTGATCTACATCTAAAACTGTTTGTAGTAATACGTTAGCACCTTTCCAGCAAGCTTCTACTGGTGTATGCTCTTTTTCACAATGGCTGTGTCCATCAACACTTGGAACAAATATCATAGTTGTAGGCATCATATCAGCTACAAACTGAGCATCGTGACCTGCACCACTGTATATATCCATATTTGAATATCCATATGCTTCTGCATTCTTTCTAACAAAACCAACTAGTTCTTTATCAAATTGGATTGTATTACGTGCCCATTGTAATTCATATTCAACTCTGCACTTGTCAAGTTCTTTAGGAATATTTTCAATAACTTTAACAACTTGCTTAATAACTTCTGGATCTTGATGTCTTGCATCTAGTGAGAAATCAACGTAATCAGGAATAACTGTATGTACACATGGATGACAAACTATTTCACCTGTAGTGTAAACAAGGTTGCTGTCAAGCTTGTCTAATTCATCATGTAGGTATCTTATAGCACTAGTTGCTGCTAAAAGAGCATCTTGTCTATATTTCATTGGTGTAGTTCCTGCATGGTCAGATTGTCCATAAGTTCTTATTCTGTAGTTAACCATTCCAAGAACACCCTCTACTACTCCGATGTCCTTCTTCTCAGCTTCAAGTACAGGTCCTTGCTCAATATGTAGTTCAAGCATAGCTATATAATCCTTAGGGTTTAATCTGTTTGCTATATCTCCTTCGTATCCGCTTTCTTTTAAAGCTTCTCCAAAAGTTTTTCCTTCAACACTTTTTGAAGCTAACATAGTAGCTTTATCAAATTTACCACAAACAACTCCTGATGACATCATAGCTGGTGGGTAAAGTGAACCTTCTTCATTTGTCCAAATCATAGCTGTAACAGGACGACGGTGTGGAATTTTTTGAGTAGCTATTGCTTCCACTACTTCCATTGCTGTAAGTACACCTAAAACTCCGTCATAATTTCCACCGTTTCTAACTGAGTCTACGTGTGATGCCATTATGATTCCTGGAAGATCCTCTGAACCTTTTAATGTTGCATATAAATTTGCCATATCGTCTGTTTTGATCTCTGCTCCTACAGCTTCCATTCTTTTAATGAATTCTGCTCTTGCTTGAAGCGCTTCTTTTGATAAAGAAAATCTTGTTATTCCGCCATGTCCAGCATCACCAAATTTACTGAATGTAACGATTTTGTCTTCTAATCTGTCTTTGTTACAAGTTAATATCTTGTTCATTTTAATATGCACTCCCTTTTGCTTTATTATATTTATTTATTTTTCAATTTTTTAACTTCATACACAAATAATATCTAGCAAGACCTGTGCCAATAAAATCCACTAAAATTCTCTAATATATCACAACCTATTGAATTTACTGATATTTTCATCACTTTTTTTATTTTAATTTAGTTAATTTTCAAATTCCTTTATACAAATTAGTCGAAAATACTTGAAAAAAATATAGGTTTTGATGATTTTTTTCATCAAAACCTATGATTAATATAATCACTTAATTTATTCTTCTGCTTTTAAAGCTGTTTCTAGTTCCTTCTTCTTAGTCAACTTCACTATTAGCTCTCCACCGGCATCTGAAAGAATACCTACAACGGAACCCATTAAAAGTGCTGTTACAGTTGAAAAGTAGGTGCCATTTAAAGCAAGCATACCAAAGGTTGTTGAACATCCGATATACACACCAGGTATAAATGATAAACGCTTCCATCTAGCCTGTGCAACTATTCCAAAGGAGACGACTCCTGTCATAATTGCTGCTATATTGGGAACATTAAGTACTTTTGAAGCTTCTACACAAATTATAGCCCATAGTACTCCAACCATATTTGCTATTATTCCTTTTATCCAACCTTTAATAAAACGCTCTCCTGATGCATAATATGTTGTTGTTCCCATAAAACCTGCCCAGGTAGATACACCAAGAGCTGTGCTAAAATTAGCCCACCCCCATGCCAGTATTCCCATACTTATTGCATTTGCTAATAAACCGTTCATAAATTATCTCCTTTATCTATTATTATAAAAAAACTACTTATATTTCTAGTTCTGCTGCAACTTAAATTTGACTATTTAAACTTCCTTCTTTAATCTTCTTTAATTTTTTAACTACTGTTGACTGATCAATTTTAAGTACCTCCGCCACTTTCCGTGTTGTTTTATACTTTTCCATTGCCTTAAGTAGAATTTGTTTCTCAAATTCCTCAGTAGCTATTTTTAAAGGTACAAACTCCTTAACTTCATTAACATACTTTGGAATATGTGTAAATATATCAAAAATATCATTCTCTTCAATGATATTTTTATTAGATGTGACAACTAATCTCTCAACTATGTTTTCTAACTCTCTTATATTGCCTGGCCAATTATATGAAGATAATACTTTATATGCATTTGATGATATTTGCTTTGACAAACTATACTTTTCATTACACTTTGATAAAAAATAATTTATAAACAAAGGAATATCTTCAATACGTTCTCTTAAAGCAGGAATATGTATTGGCACAATGTTTAATCTATAATAAAGATCTTCCCTAAATTTGCCTTCCTTAACCATTTTTTTCAGGTCTTTGTTAGTTGCTGAAATAATTCTAGCTTTTATGTCGAAAGGCTCTGTACTCCCTATTTTATAAGCTTCTTTTTCCTGTAAAACATGAAGCAGCTTTACTTGTAGCTGCATAGGCAACTCTCCGATTTCATCTAAAAAAACAGTACCCTCACCAGCAACTTCCAATAGGCCTTTTTTCCCCTTTCTAATGGCCCCTGTAAAAGCTCCTTCTTCATAGCCAAAAAGCTCTGACTCAATAAGATTTTCAGGTATAGCTCCACAGTTAATTTGCACGAAAGGCTGCTCTCTTCTCTGACTCATTTTATGAATTGTTTTTGCTATAAAACTTTTTCCAACCCCGGTTTCACCAAGGAGTATTATTGTAGTTTCAATATTAGCAATATGTTCAACTAATTCGATGATTTTTTTCATCGCAGTAGAATTTCCAACTATATATTCCTTACTTTTTATTTGGTTTCTTCTTATTTCATCCCTATACCAATCTAAGAGATGTTCAGTTTCCTCCAATTGTTTTTTCAACATCTCAGATTCCGTAATATCCTTTGATATATTTACAACTCTTATAAGTTTTCCTTTGTCATTAAGCATTGGTATACCAGTTACCAATAATCTCTTCCCCGATGCAGTTTCCTGAATTAATGACAACTCCTTCTTTTTTTTCAAAACTTCAATTGTAATAGATGGATTGAATACTCCTTTTTTGGAAAGCTCATAAACATCCTTACCAATCATCTCACTTTCAGATATACCAAAGGTTTCTTCACAGGATTTGCTAATCCTTAGCAATACTCCTTTTTCATCAGCAACAGTTATCTGATCAAAGGTTATATCCATTATTAACTTAAGTTCCTCGTAGGTCTGTTTATAATAACTTAACTCCTGTAAAAGTTTATTATATGGTATCTCTTCAGGTTTTTCTTTCAATAGTTCTCCCACCTTTGTTGATTAATATAAAGTTTTTCATTTTATTATACAAGCCCTAATTACTATCCTATTATTATATTATTATATTGTTTAGTTTTCAATAAATTAGCCTCTATTATTTTACGTTAAAGTATCACCCTATTACAATATAACAGGCAGCAATACTTCTGTAGAACTATAAAAGATAATAGACGCAGAAAAGGCATACATAAACCTTACTTATGTATGCCCATCAAATATCACTAAATAAAAGCCACTTTTCTAAACTGCAGCATTTTTTAAATCTTCAATAAAAGCTAAAACCTTATCTTCCTTTGTAGCCCAAGAGGTTACAAGACGGATAACTGAATTATTTTCATCAACCTTTTCCCATATAGTGAATAAATATTTATCCTGAAGCTCTTTTATCACTTTCTCTGGTAGTATTGGGAATATTTGATTGGAAGGTGAATGAGTTAAAAATTTATATCCTTCTTCACTTATTCCCTTCTTTAATAAATTAGCCATGGCATTAGCATGTTTTGCCATATCAAAAAATAAGTCATTTTTGAAAAGCTGAAAAAATTGTATACCAAGAAGTCTTCCTTTAGCAAGGAGCCCTCCCTTTTGTTTAATGTGAAATCTAAAATCTTCCTTAAGGCTATCTTTGCATATTACAAGGGCTTCCCCCATTAATGCACCATTCTTAGTTCCTCCTATGTAAAAGGCGTCTACTAAGTTTGCCAAATCTGAAAGGTCCATATCATTTTCTTCTGAGCATAGTGCTGAGCCTAATCTTGCACCATCTAAATATAAGTAAAGTTTATTTTCCTTACAGAACTTACTTAAGTTTTCTAATTCAGATTTGCTGTAAATGGTTCCAATTTCTGTAGAATTTGAGATGTAAACAAGCTTAGGTTTAACCATATGCTCATCTGTGTGGGTTTCTAGAGCAGGCTTTATATCCTCAGGACGTAATTTCCCATCACTTACATCTATAGATATAACTTTGTGTCCTGTAGCTTCTATAGCTCCAGTCTCATGAACTAATATATGTCCTGTATTAGCTGCAATAGCTGCTTCGTGTGGTCTTAAAAAAGCTGAAAGAGCTGTTAAGTTTGTCTGTGTTCCTCCAACAAAGAGATGTATATCAACGTCACTTCTCTTAATTTTTTCCTTCAAAAGTTCAATAGCCTTTTTTGTATAACTATCTTCTCCGTAACCTTCACTTTGTTCAAGGTTGGATTCAGTTAAAGCCTTTAATATTTCTGGGTGTACCCCTTCACTGTAGTCATTTTTGAAACTGTACATTTATGATACTCCTCCTTTATTTATGTATTTATTAATTATTCTACATTTTCACCAAAATTCCTTTACATTGAGCTCTATTTTCTTTTATAGTATATACATAAGTATATATAAAAAATATTCATAATCATCAAAATATGTTATAATTATATATTATTTGCACATACATTTAGGGGGGACAAGCAATGAAATCTATAAAAAACCAGTTAATTTTTTCAGCAATTTTACTAATAATAATTCCTACTTTAATTACTAACTTAATATATTCCTATTACTTCTCCAATAATATCAAGAAAAATATTATTGATAATAATAAGCAGCTTTCTTCTACTATAGCTCGCAGTGTAAAGGATTTCATAAATAAATCATATACTCTTACACAACAAATGGCTCAAGACAAAACCACCGTTGATTTTAATCCAGAATATCAACAGCAAATGCTTAAGAAGTGCTTAACTAACAACTCTTATTTTGATTTACTTTACATACAAAAAACTGACGGTAGTCAGACTGCTCGTTCATCAGGAGAGCTAGGTAACAGAGCTAACAGATGGTGGTTTACCCAGGTGATGAATGATAAAAAATCCTTTGTCAGTAAATCCTACTACTCAGTAAATGGTAACACTGCAGTAACATCTATATTTCATCCTGTTTTAGATAGCGAATCTAATATAATAGGAATATTTGGTGCTGATATTAAACTAGATTCATTACAAAAACTTATTGAAAACTTTGGTAACGGCAAAGATAAATATGCATTTATAATTGATAGCGAAGGGGTTGTTATAGCCCATCCAGACAAAGTCCAAGTTTCCCAGTTATATAATTATAAAACCTTGAGGAAAACAGTTTTGCTTAAAGACACTTCAGGGAATGCAATAAAGGATGAAAAGGGTAATCAAAAAACTCAGCTTGAAGAGATAAGGGTTCCAGTGGAGCTTAAGACTATTGCTGAAAAAGCTCTTAAAGGTGAATCCGGAACCGCTGAGTATTTAGACTCTAATAATGTAGAAGTATTAAGTGCCTATGCCCCTGTAAGCCTTTCAGGAGATTCAAAAGGTTGGGCTGTAATAACAGTGGAAAATAAGGCTTTAGCAATGTCAGTAGTAAAGGCTACTCAAGTTAAAATTATAAGTATTGCTCTATTATTGTTAGTTATAGTTAGTATTCTAGTATATATCCTGGCAGGTAAATTTACAAAACCTATATTTAACTTGACAAATTTAATGCAGAAAGCTTCTAATGGCGATTTGACTGTTCAATCCCATTATAATAGTAAAAGCGAACTAGGAAGTTTGAGTGCAAATTTCAATCTTATGATAGCTAAGATTCGTGAATTTATTGCTAGTATACAGGAGACCTCAAGCCTTGTAGCCAGTTCATCTAATTCTTTAGTTAGTACCTATGAGGAGACTGCTAAATGTATAGAGGAAATATCAATTAATATATCACAGGTTGCCCTAAGCGCTGAGGATCAAGCCGCTAGTGCTGTACTAGGACTAGAAACAACTGCAAAGCTGTCTGAGGAAATTACCGTTATGACCTCCTATATGGATGAAGGAAAGAATTCTGCGGATACCATATATAGAGTCAGCAGCAAAGGTGCTAAGGTTATATTTTCTTTAGAAGAAGTTACTGAAGAAAATAACAAAGTCATCAACCACATAGTAGAAGTTATTAATTCTTTAAATGAAAAGACCAATACAATTGGAACTATAGCAGATACAATAACTTCTATTTCTGAAGAAACAAATCTTCTTGCACTAAATGCTGCTATAGAAGCGGCACGTGCCGGCGACTCTGGAAAAGGTTTTGCTGTAGTAGCTGATGAAGTTAGAAAACTATCAGAAAGTACTGCTCTTTCAAGTAGTAGTGTAAAAGAGCTTATTTCCAATATACAAAAAGATATTATAACCGCCCAAAATACTATACAAAGTGCTGAAAGTATTGTAGCCAAACATAATGATGCAGTAAGCTATACTAAAGATACATTTACTGAAATATCTTCTAATATTCAAGAAGTTGTAAACAAAATTAATACCACTGCTGAAAGTCTTGATACTGTTATTCTTAGCAGAAATCAGCTTCTGTCTTCAATTGATGTAGTATCAAAAGCTTCTAAAGATATGGCTATGTCTTCTCAACAGGTTTCTGCTATAACTGAAGAAGAAACTGCCTCTGTACAAACTATAAGCAACTTGGCTAAAGAACTGAGTTCCATGGCTGAAAGGCTTGAAGTGTCATTAAAAACCTTTAAAATAAACTAAAAAACAACTACCGTATCAATTGCAAATGAATGTGATACAGCTGATATGGTAGTTATTTTATTTATAAATCTGTTATAATATTATTGGTTTAGGATTCCTAATTAAACCAATAATCTAATATAGGGAGAGAAATTATGGATAAAAGACAAAAGGATTACTACTTTAACTTGTTTTTAAACCTAATAAGAGCCACATATATGAATCTAGAAAAGGATTGGGAGAATGTAGCAAAGGAAGCAGGTCTCACCCATGCCCAACAACATGCATTATGGATATTGCATCTAGATAACGGTCTTACCTTAGAAGAACTTGGTAATATTGCTCTTTGGAACAAATCTACAACTTCCGCTCTTATAAGCAGATTAGAAAAAAAAGGTTATGTAAAAAAGGATAAGTATTTAAATAATAGCAGAACAATTAAAATTTATATAACCTATGAAGGAAAAGAAATTTTAGAAAAAAGCGTTGGCACAAAATCAGCTTTTGAGTTTATGAGCCTCTTTGAGCATTTTAAACTAGAAGAAATTGAGACATTTTTAGATATTCTTCATAAAATTTCTGGCATGGTAGGAACCTGGGATTTATCAGACTTTCAAAAATTTCTAAAAACCTCTTCAGAAAATTTGTCGAAAAAATAACAAATTCACACTTGATTTTTTCTTATGTAAAGGTATAATATTAGTATAAAAATAAAATTCGTTCACACATTTTATTAACCCCTTTAATAAAATTTATCCTTATGTGAGAAATGTACTTTATCTAGCCCCTGAGAACTCAACAGTATCCCTTGATAAATTACATTTGAATAAATCTTATTTTTTACAATTAAAATTCGTTAACGAACGTCAGTAACTTAACAAACTTAGGAGGTAATTATTATGTCAAAACTTTTTTCCCCTATTAAAATTGGTCAATTAGAATTAAAAAACAGATTTATGATGGCACCTATGGAGAATGGTTTAGCAGCTTTAGGAGGCGAGGTAAGTCAAAGAATTATTGATTTTTTTGTTGAAAGAGCTAAAAAGGAAGTTTCAATTATAATTACAGGCTCTGTGGGAATATCCCCTGAAGGAAGAGGTCTTCCTACACAATTAAGTATATATGACGATAAATTTATTCCTGGTTTAAGAAGAATGACTGATGCCATCCATGAAGCTGGTGCAAAGGTTGGAGCGCAAATATATCACGCAGGTAGACAAGCTAGTGAAGCAGTAACTGGTCTTCAACCAATAGCTCCTACCGCTATGCCTTGTGAAATAGTAGGAAATAATCCTAGAGAAATGACTAAAGATGATATATTGGAAACAAAAGAAAAATTCAAGAAAGCTGCAGAAAGATCACTAAAAGCTGGCTTTGACCTTATAGAAGTTCACTTTGCTCATGGGTACTTATTACACAGCTTTTTATCTCCTCACAGCAATAAAAGAACTGATGAATATGGTGGTTCTTTAGAAAATAGAATGCGTTTTCCAATGGAAGTTTTAAGAGAAGTTATAGAAGTCTGCAAGGGAAAGGCTCCTGTTATAATAAGAATAAGTGCAGATGAATACCTTCAGGATGGATTAAAGTTTGAAGAAGTTAAGACTATTTGTAAGGAAGCAGAGAAGGCTGGTGTAGAGGCTATAAGCTTAACTGCCGGAAGCTACGATGCCGTTGAATATACAATTCAACCAATGTTTATAAAGCAAGGCTTCTTGATACCATTTAGCGAAGAACTAAAGAAAGAAGTAGAAGTTCCTGTCATAGTAGCAGGAAGATTGAATAGTGCAGAGCTTATAAATAATATACTTGAAGAGAATAAAGCAGACATGGTTGCTATCGGCAGAGGTCTTATAGCAGATGAAGACCTTATCATAAAAATGCAAGATAATAATTATGAAGACATACGTTACTGTGTAGCTTGTAACCAGGGCTGTATAGATAAGGTATTTTTAGGACAAGGCATTAACTGTTTAGTAAACGCTAGAGCTGGTTTTGACAGTGAAAGAAAAATAGAAAAGGCAGCTGAAGCTAAGAATGTTGTAATTATAGGAGCTGGCCCTGCTGGTCTTGAAGCTGCAAGAGTTTCCAGGCTAAGAGGCCACGAAGTAACTATAGTGGATAAAGTAGATAGAATAGGTGGTAAAATGGAAACCCTAGCTGCACCACCTGAAAAAGATACTTTCCTATTCTTTAGAGATTATCTGTATAACCAGTTTGTTAGACTTGGTATAAACTTTATACAAAAGGATGTTAAATCAGCTGAAGATATAAAAGAATTAAACCCAGATGCGGTTGTTATAGCTACTGGTGCTTCTCAAACAGTTCCACCTATTAAAGGAATTGATTCTAAAAATGTTGTAATGGCTGAGGATGTATTAAATGGAAATATAGAAGTAGGTTCAACAGTTGCTATCATAGGAGGCGGACTTGTAGGAACGGAAACTTCAAAATTCCTTGCTGCTAAAGGTGTAAAAGTTCATATTGTTGAAATGATGGATGCTATAGCAAAGGATATTGGAGCTACTTTCGTAGGCCACCTATTTAAAGTTCTAAAGGAAAAAGGTGTGGAGCAGCATCTTAAGGCTAAGGTTCTCCAAATAACTGAAAACGCTATTGTTCTTGAAGATGGAGAAATAAAGGTTGACAACATAGTTATTGCTGCTGGCTATAAGGCTAATGACAGTGTTGTTGAGGATATAAAGAAAAACTTCAAAGAGGTTTATACTGCTGGTGATGTAAATAGAGCAAGAAGAATTATGGACGCTGTAGAAGAAGGCTTTAAGGTTGCTTGCCAGATATAGTATTGGAGGATTTCATATAGACTGGTCTTAGATAGATTAGGTTTGTATAAATTCATCCCTATTTTTAAGAAAAAGGACTCTGTTATAATGCAAAAGTGTGCATTATAACAGAGTCCTTATACAATTTCTAATAAACCGAATTATTCAGCACATAGTTTTATAACGGATAGTAAATAACCATAGTTAATGAACAAAGATCAGAGCCTGTGTTTTTGTAATAGTGAGAGCTGTCTGCCTTAAACCGTATAGAATTCCCCTTTTCTACCATAAAATCTTCACCATTTACATTGACAGTAAGTTCTCCTGAGAATACAGTAATAAATTCCTGTGTCCCCTGTTGATGAGCTTCTGTAGATAGATAGCCTTCACCGTCAACCTCAAGAGAATACATTTCAAACCGCCTCTCACTATCAAAGGCGAATACAGGAAATATCCTTACTCTACCGCTATCCTCAATAAGTGGTTGAACTTTAGACTTATATACAAGTTCAAAGTCAGCCTCTGGCTTGCTCATAAGTTGAGTGCAGGATATTTTTAATCCATTTGCAATCTTCCATACCGTTGACACAGTGGGATTAACTTCACATCTCTCAATTTGTCCAAGCATACTTTTACTTACACCGGTCAATTTTGAGACACTTTCAAGGCTAAGTTTCTTCTTCTCACGAAGCTCTTTTAAGTTCTCAGCAATAATAAAGTTTAGATTATTCAAAAAATTCCACCTCCAACTATTGACAGTATAATGCACAAATAGTACCATTATAGTATACGTATGATATATTATACTTTTCATGTATTATATCATACACTTATAAGGGGGGTAAATATTTATGATGAATTTTCCAGCATTTTTGTCCTATGTTCTTATTGCAAACTTTTCACCGGGACCAAATAGTATCATTTCAATGTCAAATGCCAGTCGATACGGATTTAAGAAGAGTTTAATATTTAATGTAGGTATATTTTTTGGTGTACTTATTGTAACGGCTCTGTCTAGCATTTTCAGCATGGCTCTTTACACTTTTATTCCTTCAATTAAGCCAATTATGGCCTGTATTGGAGCAGCTTATATGTTATGGCTTTCATGGAAAACCTTCACTAGCAAACCTTTAAGTGAAGACAAACCTGAAAAAGCTACGAATACATTTTTATTCGGTTTGCTTTTACAATTTATAAATCCAAATGTCATTCTTTATAGCGTTACAACAATCTCAACATTTGTAATACCTCACTATAACTCTATATCCATGCTTGCAATCTTTTGTTTAATCCTTGCCTCTGCTGGTTTTATAGCAACCAGCTGCTGGACTCTATTTGGTTCCTTATTCCAAAAATTTCTTTCTAAAAATAGTAAAGTAGTCAATACTGTTATGTCTCTACTTCTTGTTTATTGCGCAGTTTCATTATTTCTTTAATTAAAGCTAAATACTTACTTTAGTTAATCTCCAAGCTGCTGTCTCTCCTAGGTATAGTAAAAAGTGCTAGATAATCAATTTATCTGGCATTTTTACTTACATACACTTATAATTACTTGTAGTTCATTGACAAATCACTTATACTTAATTATAATCTACTTATATAGTATTTTGTTACAGAGGTGATTTATATGTATCAGGAAGAAAGAATGCAGCTAATATTAGATTATTTAAATGAAAATAAGAGAATAAGCGTAGAGGAAATATGTAAGTTATACGATGTTTCACGAGATACTGCCCGCAGGGACTTAGTTAACTTAGAAAAGCAAGGTACTATTATTAGAACCCATGGTGGTGCAATACTTCCATTGCCAAAGGAAGAGATAAAAAGCTATTCTGAAAGACTGTTATTTGATGTGAAAGAGAAGCATAAAATTGCTAGACTCAGCGCTTCCCTTATTAAGAAAAGAGAAACTATAATTTTTGATACCTCAACAACAGTTCAAGCCTCTGCAGAATTCTTAGAGGACAAGGAATGTAATGTAATCACTAATTCAATAAATGTAGCAGATATTCTTTCTAAAAAAGATAAAGTGAAAACCTTTCTTCTCGGAGGAAGGCTAAATAATCAACATAGATTTTTATATGGAAATACTACAATTGATATGCTTTCCTACTATTATGCAGATAAATCCTTTCTAGGTGCATTAGCTATATCATCAAGGGGAATCTCCGTAGCGGATGCTGAAGATGCTGCAGTTATGCGAAAAATGGTTGAACAGTCTAGAGAAGCTATAGTTTTAGCAGATCACACAAAATTTAATAAAACTGCTAGTTTTAAGGTATGCGATCTCTCAAAAATAGATTTAGTAATCACTGATAAATGCCCAGATGAAGAGTTTATGGAGATCTTACATAAAAACAATGTAAATTTAATTATAGCTGAATAGTTAGGAGGATTATAATGAAACTTATTGCTACAGATTTAGATGGAACTCTTTTAAATTCAAATCATGAAATAAGTCAAGAAAACTCAGAGGCTCTAAGATTAGCAAAGGAAAAAGGAATAGAAATAGCTATAGCTACAGGTAGAACTTATTCCGATGCAAGGCACCTGTGTAAAAAAGCTGATATTAATGCCCATATAATATCAAATAACGGTTCTTTGATATTTTCTAAAGAAGGTAAAAAGCTTAAATCATGGACTATAGATAAGGATTCTCTTGAATATGTACTTAATTGGCTTAATGAAAATGAATATCTTTATGAAATATCTACAGCTGAGAATTTATTTATACCTCATAACGCAGAAGGTTTGTTAAGAAAGGACTTCGATATAGCAAAAACTAATAATTCTTCTCTTAAAGAAGAACTTATTAATAATATTATAACCTTAATATTTTCCCAGAAAGGCATTAAACCTGTGAAATGCAAAGATGATATTCTTAAATCAAATTTAGATTTTTGTAGTATAACTGCTGTGTCCTTTGATAAAAATAAACTTAATCATAGTAGAGATCACTACAGAAAATTCAAAGAATTATCTATGGTTATATCCAATGAATATAACTTTGAGTTAGTAAATAAAGATGCCTCTAAAGGCAATTCCTTGGAATATCTAAGTAAACACCTAGAAATTCCTTTGGAAAGTGTTGCAGCCTTTGGAGACAACTACAATGATGTGTCAATGTTTAAAAAGGTTGGTATAAGTGTTGCTATGGGAAATGCTGATGATGATATAAAAAAGATCTGCAAATACGTTTCCCTGTCTAATAATCTTAACGGAGTAGCACATTTTATAGGGGACTTTATAAGCAACTTAAAAGCTAAATCCACTCCGGCGTAACCACTTTGGGCGTGACGGTAGGATTATATAAACGAAAATTGCTAAATGCTTTTCGAAACTGGAAAACCAGAATCTTACTCTTAGATTCTGGTTTTTTCCAACACTTGAAACTCAAATCATACTAGGATATTTAGTTACTCAATGGACATTTTAATATTTACCAAATATTAATAAATAACTAATAAATTTAACACTTTATACAATTGATAACATCGTCATGAAATGATATGATTATATTAGAAAGAAAATTAAATATTTTTCGGATGAAAATATCGTGAGATAACAACTCTTAAAAGTTGTTAACCGAAGGAGCAATTATACATCTCCACGTCTGTATAAGAAACTCTCAGGTACCATTAACGATATTGGACGGAGCTCTGAAAATACTGTTTTTAAAACAGAACCAAAGGTGGAAGATAACTTTTATCGATACTCTCAGGTAAAAAAACAGAGGATATGTGGCAATAGCATAATTTTGCATTGCTGCATATCCTCTTTTTCTTTTGTTATTATATATACTTTCATAATGATTATACATATCAATACTAGAACAAGGGGGAAGGATGATGAGTATAATTTGTTTATTAGTAGTAATTTGTAAACATCAATTCTAAAACTATAATAATATATCTATCTTTAAATATAATATAATTAATATTTTCAGCTTATTAAAGATGCTTGCTCAAAATCCCTTTGAGCAAGCATTCCATTCAGTATCATCTTTATACTAAATCTTCTACAAAAAACTCATTATGTTCCTTCTCATCAAATATTACATAAAGTTGTTTTTCTATTAATTTACCACTTAACACATAACTTTCCATATCCATAAAAAACTTTTCTATATGATACTTATCTGACACTTTAATTTTACCTGCCTCTATAATGTCTTTAACCTTTCTCTCTTCTTCCTTAATTCTTTCCCTATTTAGAAACTCTGGAAGCCATTTCTTTTTATTAAATTTAAGATAATCATATTTAATTATCTCTTTTAACATTTCACTACTCTTTTCCAACTTTTCTTCATTAAATTCTATAAAAACCTTATAGTAATCTGCGGAAGATATATTTCTGCTTAAATAACCTTTATTATAGAAGAACATCCCTAATTCATAGTAAAAATCAAAAGGAGTTTTAAACTCTGGTAAAAAATACTTTAATATATTTTTAAACTTACCTGAATTATAGTATTTATCTACAACCTCTTCTACCTTCTTTAGTATGAGAAGCTCTTCATAACTAATATCTTTAGTTTTAAGTACTTCGTAGGGACTATAAGGAGAATGAACTATCCCCCACTGCTTAGCTTCTGCTTCCATTGGCGATCCCTTCAGTACTTTTAGAAAGCCAAGCTGTATCTCATCAGGCTGGATACTATATAAATCATTGAAGGATTTCTTAAAGGATTGAAAATCTTCTCCTGGAAGTCCTGCAATTAAATCTAAATGTTGATTTATATTTTTATACTTATTTAATTCCACAACTTGCTTTTTAATATCTTCAAAGGACACAAATCTATTTATATTCTTTAACACCTGATTATTAGTTGTCTGTACTCCTACCTCAAACTGAAATCTTCCCTTAGGCGCTCTAGACAATAGCTCTAGTTGTTCATCATCTAATATATCTGCTGAAATCTCAAAATGAAAGGTAGTTTCTGTATCTAATGTCATCAAATATTCCCAAATTGCTCTAGCAAATTTACTGCTGCAGTTAAAGGTTCTATCTACGAATTTTAATAATTTTACCTTTTTATCCACCAAAAACTTCAGTTCCTTCTTAACTCTCTCTAGCTCTAAAAATCTAACTCCATGAATAGTAGAAGATATACAGTATTTACAGTTAAAAGGACATCCCCTTGAAGCTTCATAATATACTATTTTATTTTCTAGGTTATCATCTTCCTGGTATGGAAATACTAACCTATTCATATCCAATAGCTCTCTATGTAAATTAAGAACCACTTCTCCCTTTTCTTTAAAACATAGTCCTGCAATATTCCTACGTCTTTTCAAAAACTGTTTTTCCAATTCTAGGCGCTCTTCGCTAGCTATGGACTCCTTTTTAAATTTTTCATATTCTAATCTCCAGGATAGGAACTGATAAAAACTTTCTTCTCCTTCTCCGAATATTACATATTCTCCTGGATTTTCTTCTAAGAAGCTTTTGCTGTCATAGGAAACTTCAGGCCCTCCATATACAATCTCTATCTTTGGATCTACAAGCTTTACTAATTTAGCAATAGACTGTACAAGTTCTATATTCCATATGTAACAAGAAAAAGCCAGTATATCTGGCTTCTCTCTCATAAGCTCCTCTAACACCTTTTCTCTTCTGTCATTAATTGAAAATTCTTTTACTATGCAGTGATAGTCTAAATCCTTAGTGTAAGCTTTTATGTATCTTACTGCTAAATTACTATGAATAAACTGTGAATTAAGCGCTGTTAACACAACTTTCATCTTTTTCTTCAATTCCTTTCTCATTCCTTTTATCCTCGGTACACTGCTGTACTAAGGACTTTTTTTTAGCCTTAATATAATATATTCCATCAGAAGCCTTTAAATCTAATATTTCAAAGTATTCTTCCAATAACTTAACTGAATTCTCCCTAGAACTATCCTTAAAAATATTTAAATCTTTTATCTTTATTTTCTTAAGTTTTCTTCCAGGGGCTAGGATTTTAATTACTGAATTAAATATTTTTCTATATCCTTTATCTATATCCCAAATATATAATAGACCATCTTTAGCTAAATATCTATATATATCCCTAATAAATTTTTTCTTATCCTTCTTAAACCACAGGTTGCTAAAGGAAAATAGCATTATACAGCTGTCATAAAAATTCTCTTTTATTTTCTCCTGCTCTTCTTTTCCATTTATGTATTCTACATTAACTTTGTCATTATACTCTTTATATATATTATACACTATGCCATAATTCTCTAAACCTATATCCAGCACGTTCCCCCTAAATATCTCTTTTTCCATATTAATGAACACTTGTTTTTTCAAATTACCACCTTCCTTTGTAAAGTACTTTAATATATACTTTCTGCATATAAAAAAAAATTCCTCCATATTATGGAAGAATTTTTAATTTTTTCATTTCGTCGTAGTATTTAACCATCAAACCTGCGGTAGTACGTTGAGCTTCCTTTAAGATAGTTCTTGCTACCTTGCCATACCTTTCATCTCTAGAAGGTATATTTAAATACTTTATATAGGTGCTGTTTGCCATTATAGAATTATTCTTTATATAGTCTTCTAAAGTATCATATAATACTGTTCCACTTTTGGCTTCAAAGGAGTAGTCAGTCATAAGCCTTCCTATAATCCACAGTTCAAATTTTCTATGATTTTTTAGAAGTTTATTGTTTACATGGTGTGGCACTGTTACGTCATGTACTAAGTGACAGGCTGATCCAAAATAAAACAAAGCCTTTTCTATATCCTTCTTGTTTAGATATTCCATAGATTTATTATAATAGGTTTTACATTCAGTTAAGGCATCTGAAAAACCGTATAATCCTCTTCCTTTAGTAATATGGTAGAAATGATTTGAACTTTTAAAATCTTGATCAGCCCAAGCTACACCAGCATTTAAAGCGCTTATATACCTTCTGAAAAAATCATATTCTTTTTCATACCCATCATTTTTTAGTATTTCAATGGCCTGTATCATTATGAATTTATGAACAGTACAGTGTGTTTTTAAAATTTTCTTTTTAACAGGATTAACTGCGGTAAATATTCCTCTTAGTGTATTGCCATAGGTTTTCTCTAATCTGCCTCTCATTTGTTAATCTATCTCCTCTTCTTTAAATATTAGGCTATTCTTTCTGAATTTTTAGAAGAACAAGTATTGCAAAGATAGTAGTAGCAAGAAGATAAAAATAAAGATTCTTATCTATTCTCAGATTATTACTTATATTATTCTTCTCTATGCTATATAATAAACCATTCTTTCCATCTAGTATTAATAATGAACTTTTTCCAAACTTAATATTAGAAACTAAACTATTGCTATTAAACTTAACATACTCTTTAACTGCTCCTGCTCCACTAAATCCATATACTACATTATCTGATTTATCGTAGAAATATATACAATTTTTTTCACCTAAAATACTGCTGCTATCCACCGCTAAAGCCTCTATACTACTAACAGCCTTATGTTGATATAATGGTGCCGGTGGATTTGTAGTTGGATGATTTTCTAATATAAACTGGGTAGAAATTCCTTTATTACTTTTAAATTTAGGCGAATTTACCGGGTCCCCTCCGCTATAGTCAGGCCATCCGTACCAGACTCCTTTTTTTATTTCATATATATAGTCTGTATCTCCTATAATAGGCCTAATACCTCTATTTTCCATTCCTCCTACAGAGGATATTAACTTACTTTCACTATTAAAGTCCATTCCAGTAATGTTTCTTATACCCCATGCGAAGGTTTCACTGTTACCGGTTTTTAAATTATAAATAATAATAGATGAGTTGCCTGGAAAGTGTTCAGGAATAATTTGTCCCTTTATACTTTTTGTTCTATAGCTTTGAAAAGCTCCTGTTTTATCCACTCCAAAGTTTATTCCTTTTAAAGTTATATCTTTAGGAGTTATATCATGAGCATAAAAGTTCTCCTTAGTCCATTTGTTATCATCGCCTACCACCCCAGAGTTAGTTGCCGAACCTATTGCTATATAGAGATAATCTCCCCTTATTTTTATCATACTATTCTTGTAATCACCGTAGTTTGGCATGTCCTTAATTATTACAGCGTTTTTCTTACTCTTTAAATCATAACAATAAACCTTAGTACCAGAAGAATAGTAAAGTTTACTATCAAAGTAATCTATACTGAAGATATCTAGGTTTTGGTCCTTTAATATATCATAACTCTTTCCATCGCTTTCAATAATTTGAATTCTATTTTTATAAGCTATGTAATGATTACCAACATTGTCTATTGCAAAATCCTGTGCACCTATCAATCCCTTATATATTACACTATAGTTTAAGCTATTGTTTTTTATGTCTATATTTCCAATTTCCTTATCCTTAGTATAATGACTGGTAATTAAAAAGACTGCTATAAATATAAAAACACAAAACAGTAGAATCTTTATAAATTTCTTCATAGTTATAATCTCCTCATTATATTTCTTTAAAATATATATATTTTAAAATTCTACTGTATATGTATATAGCAGTCATTGTATTTAATATTTTTTAATAAATAAGCTTGCTTTCAGTTATTATTTATCCTATAGAGTTTGTCCTTTATCTGTAAGTTGAATATGCTCTTCCTCAACCATAGATAGTGCCTTAAATATACTTTTTATATTTTTATCTTCTACCACACTACTATACTTCTCATAATATTCAACAGCATGTTTTTCCCTCTTGCAAGCCATTTCTAATAAGATCTCATCAGAATTATACTTGGAATAATCCATCTCCCTAAGTACAGGGTCTTCTGTAAATCCACCTATCTTCTTATGTATTCTAGCATGCATATACTCTATTCTAGATAGAGCTTCAAAAACTTTTTTTACCTTTTCATCCTTTGCAATCTTTGATGCCTTTTTATAAAAGTCTCCATTAAAAATTTCTAACTTTACCGCATGGTCTATTATTTTTAATGTAGTGCTGTCTAATTTTCCACTATCTCCAAATTCAATAGCTTTTCCCCCTTGCACTAAATACTCCTTATTGGCACCACAGAATGGACATGTATCTATATTATCAATGTGATTTGAGGTTATAAAACCCTCTTTGTTAAAATCATAGTTTTTATCGTTTATCTCCATTCCACATACTACACATATCAACTTATTCATAACACTCTTCCTTTCTATTAATGTTCTACTATCTTAAGTATAACATGAACATTCCTTAAAACAGCAACTTAAATTTATTCTATCTAATGGACATTAGCAGAAAATTCTATTATATATATACATAGGTTATACATTAATATGAACCAAAACCAATATGTTTCGCAATACTAAATATAATTAAATCTTAAACAGATGCAAGTTTAAGTCCATTACAAACCAAATTGGCACTTAAATTGACCTTCAATCCAATATTTAATATAAAATTATGAATAACAATAAGCTTTTACTTGCATTTTAATTTTTATTCCGATATAATATACCTATAAGATTATTAAAAGCAGGAGGTTTAGCTCATGAATATAGTATCAGATTTTAAATTTGAATTAAATAAAAATAAGATCATTACCTCAGTACAATCTTATTGCGAGACACCTCCCTTTAAGACGCTAAGCGAAATGTACGATAACCTACTTCCTTTAGTAAGAGAATATTCTAAACCTATGGGTATATTTAAATTAGATAAAAAAACCGAAGACTTAAATTTAGATTTGTTAGAAAACTGCAAATTTATACTATATTGTGCCGTTACTCTTGGAAAAAGTTCCTCAGAAAAGATAGATGACCTTTTTAACCAAGGAAAGTTTTTTGAAGCAATATTATTCGATTCTATGACCAGTTCTTACCTTTTCGATGTAAGCTCACAACTTTTTAGAGAAATTTGTGAGAAAGCACATGATATAGGTCTAGGTCTCACTAGAAAAATAGCTCCTGGAGATGGGGAAATTGGTCTTGAATATCAAAAGGAAATAGTAAATAAGTTACAGTGTAAGAATGTACTTAATCTTAGTATTTCTAATGGCTGTTTATTGTCTCCATCAAAGTCCATGTCTTATGTATATGGCGCCGATGAAAGTCTGATTTTAAACCAACAAAAAGATCATAGCTGCGATACTTGTTTCAATACTACCTGCAGCATGAGAAATACTTCTGAGTCCAATGAAGATTCTTGCATAAAAAAAATAGGCTGCGCATAAAATGCAGCCTATTCTAGAATTTCTTTATAATACCTTTTCAACGCTATTCCTAGCCTTTCAATTTGAAGGCTTTGTTTATTTCCTTTAATAACTCATCCTCATCAAAGGGCTTTATTACAAATCCTTTGGCACCTTCTTCTATAGCTTCTCTTATTATTTGCTGCTGCCCCATAGCTGAGCATACAATTACGTAGGCCTTTGAATCTATCTTTATGATTTCCTTAACGGCTTCCAACCCTGTCATTTCTCTCATAGTTAAGTCCATAGTAACTACAGTAGGTTTTAGTTCCTTGTATTTTGTTACAGCTTCCCTTCCATTTGAGGCTTCTCCAGATACCTTAATATTATTCTTTTCTAATATTTCTATTATGATATTTCTCATAAATTTAGAATCATCTACTATTAGTACTCCCATAATTAAACTAGTTCTCCTTTGTTATAATTTGAATTATATAACATAAATATTATACTATATAAACCTACCTACTATTCTAATTATTTTTTCAAATAACACCTATAAATTTTAGTAATAATCTTTAAAGCTATATGGAATAGTATTTTCTGGTATTTATTTTCTAATTCCATATCCCCCATATACTGTTTTAGTATCTGTTATAGA
Organism: Clostridium tanneri; assembly: GCF_033659955.1. Classification (NCBI taxonomy): domain Bacteria; kingdom Bacillati; phylum Bacillota; class Clostridia; order Eubacteriales; family Clostridiaceae; genus Clostridium; species Clostridium tanneri. Next base: position 7,394 of record NZ_JARUJP010000012.1, on the reverse strand, counting down.
AACTACAGCCTTTATGTCAGAACTGTGTATTAAATCTATTATTTCTTTTCTTCTCTTTCTTTTTGCATGTATAACTAAAATTTTCTTCTCATCTTTTAATCCTTCAGCATCTATTATGGTAACACCAATTTTCTGCTCTCTTAATATTTGAGCTAATTCTTCTCCATCCTGTTCTGAAGTTATAACATTTATAGTTAAAACTCCTATAGCAAGCTTTTCCTCTAAAATACAACCAATATAATTTCCACAGGTAAAGCCAAAAGCGTAGACAACCATCTTTATTGGGTCTTGATCTATACCTACAAGTACTTTACTAACTACGTATAACCATATAGAAACTTCAATAAACCCAATTATTGAGCCATATAGTTTTTCACCTCTTGTTATCATTACTGTCCTAACTGTCATTAAAGCTACTTCTACAATTTTAGCAAAAAAAATAAATAAATAAGTTCCCATCCTCTCTCCTCCATTCCCTATATCCTATATATTATATTACATAGGTTGACCATATGTACACATTTCCCATTAAATTTTAATTATGTCTACTTAAAAATCATAGTTATACAAATTAAGTTAAATTAATATAATTTAATAAATCTAGTAAAATTACATTAATATATTTTAAAATCATTTCCTTTTAGTTATTTTGAATTATTCTTTTTCTATGTTAAAATAATATGGAGACATTAAATTTTACTAACACTAAAAAAAGGAGTAGATATATGGATAACTTTATAACATTTTTAATAGGTGCAGCTCAAATAACCCTTTTAGACATAGTATTAAGTGGTGATAACATAGGTGTAATTGCATTAGCTACAAGAAACCTTCCAGAAAAGTACGCTAAACGAGCTTCTGCTATAGGGGTCTTTGGTGCGGTGTCACTAAGAATTATTTTCGCATCCCTTATTACATATATTTTAATGATTGAGTGGCTGCCAATAAGGCTGGTAGGCGGTATACTCTTAGTAAAGATAACTTGGAATTTTATTAGACCGGAAAAGGCAGAAGAGGATCATCATGTAAAGGTGTCAAATAAATTTATGGGAGCTGTTTGGAGTATTATAATAGCTGACATAACTATGAGCTTAGACAATGTGTTAGCCATTGCTGGAGCCGCTCAGGGAAGCATTGGACTTATTGTATTTGGATTGCTTTTAAACATTCCTATAATATTTTTCGGAAGTCAGTATGTTGCAAAACTAATGAACAAGCATCCGCTAGTAATCTATATAGGTGGTGCAGTGCTTGCACATACTTCTTTTAAAATGCTACTAGAAGACAAGCTGCTAGCGAACTATGTTCCTCACATTTTCAGCTTAGTAGTGCCTTATGCAGCTGCGTTACTTACACTTATTTATGGCATCTATATAATAAATAAACCAAAAAAAATTAGTTTTAAAGATTATAGGCAACAAAAGCTTTAAAACTACCAAGCTTTAAGCTCTACTTGAATCCATTGCAAAAGTAGAGCTTATTTTCTTAAACTAAAAAGGAAGTCCAATTCTATAAATTCAACTCCCTAATCATATAAGTCCTTATATACTATTTTAAAAACCTCTAACGCCTCTTGTATCTTTCCTTTTAAAAGCTCTTTTCTTTCTTCTAATTCTTTAAGTCCTATTTCTGTAATGGTATATATCTTCTGCATCTTTTTGCTAGAATCATCCCATTTACCTACAACCATTTTTTCCTTTTCTAATTTTTTTAAAAGTGGATATATTCCTCCTGTACTAGGTATCCATCTTCCTTTAGTTCTTTCACCTATCTTATGGGCTATATCATTTCCATTTGTAGCTCCATTGCTTAATATATATAATACATAAAGAGGAAGCAGTCCTTTAGTAAAAACCTGACCTACTGCCTCCTTTTCCTTCTGAACCTTTTTTAATTCTGCTAATTTTCTTTTATATTCTTCGTATAATCGTTTTTCTTCTTCCCTTGTATCCCTACCCATATCTATCTTACTCATAAACCCCTATTCTTCCTCAAATAATACCACGCCTACCAGACCTGGGCCACTATGTACCCCTGCTACTGGGCTGATGCACCCAATAAATTCAGCTTCTGTAACATTTGGGTGATTAGCTATATCTTTGAAAACTTTTTTAGAATCCTCCAGCGAATTACCATGCATAGCATAAAGCCTACATTTCTTTTTATCTGCAATTCCATTACAAATCTCAACGATTCTATTCAAGGATTGTTTTCGTCCCCTAACCTTATCATAAGTATAATACTTTCCATCCTTAATATCAACAGAAACAATAGGCTTTATATTTAGTAGTTCTCCTATAGTGCCTGAAACTTTTCCTATTCTTCCGCCCCTTTTTAAGTATTCCAATGTACCTACTACAAAAAATAAGTTAATTCTTTCTCTAATAGAAGGAATCCTAGAAACTATTTCCTCAAAACTTTCCCCCTGTTGTATAAGCTTTGCACATTCCTCTATTATTACCCCTTCTCCAATAGCAATTGATTTAGAGTCGAATATAAATGTTTTTATCTTTGAATGATTTTCACTTACTACCTTTAAACCATTGTATATTCCAGATAAACCTGTAGACAGCACCACCGCTATAGCATGAGTGTATCCCTGCTCTTCTAAAGAATTATACAAGCTTTCCATATCCTCCATAGAGGGCATTGAAGATGTAGGTATCTCTTTTTCTAAATTATCATATACTTCTTCCGGTGAAATATCAATTTGATCTCTATATTCTCTATCCTTATATATAATTCTAAAAGGAAGTATCTTCACATTATACTTCTCTATTTTCTCCTTTGATAAATTACTTGTAGTATCAGTAATTAAAGCAATTTTACTCACTTCTACTCCTCCTAACAATAACCTAAAAGTAAAATTTTTACTCTACTATTAATTATAACACCATATGTTTAATTATCAACATTGATACCTATCACTATTGATAATTATCTATCAAAACATCTTAGTTATACCTTTATATCATATGAAGCTTTAATAAGTGCAATTTTCACACAATTACATCTTTTTAATTGTTTATTGACTTTCATTATTCACGATGATAACATACTTATTAATATATTTAAAACAAGCCATCCATATATTTCTGATAATATGGTTCAGAAGTTTCTACGAGAAGCCGTAAATTTCTCACTATGGGTGAATCCGCATAAAATAATTCTGTTATCGGGTTTACTCATAATTCGATGGCAGAACTTTTTGTTTTATGGAGGATAAAAATGGATACATCATTTTCAAAAGAAACTAAGAAAGAAAAAAAATCAATATTTGAGTCATTTTTTCAATTGTCAGCTAATAAAACTAATGTTAAGACTGAGATTTTAGCAGGTTTTACTACTTTCGTAACTATGGCTTATGCCCTTCTTGTAATACCAAATGTTTTAAAATTTTCAGGTATGAATGCTCTCGGTGCAAAAGGAGATGCAGCTGCTAGTCTTACTGCTATAAATGATCCTGTTATTGCTTCAGCTTATGTAGGTATGTGTCTAACCTCAGCTATTGGTACTATAGTTATGGCACTCTACGGTAACCTGCCTTTTGCAGTTGCACCAGGAATTGGCCTTACAGCTTTCTTTTCCTACAGCGTATGTTTAACTTTAGGCTACACATGGCAACAAGCTTTAGCAGCAGTGTTTCTTTCAGGTATTTTATTTATACTTATAACAGTTACCTCTATCCGTGAAAAAATAGTGGACAGCCTACCAGAGAACTTAAAAATTGCTATAACTGGAGGTATAGGTCTTTTCATAGCTTTAATAGGTCTAAAAAGTGGAAGTATTATAGTTTCTAATCCATCTACACTAGTTGCTTTTGGCAACTTTTCAGACCCACACACTATACTTACCTTAATAGGTATTATAATTATGGGTATTTTAATGGCTAGAGCCGTTAAAGGTGCAATGCTTATCTCTATATGTGTAACTACTTTAATTGGTATACCTATGGGTATAACAAATATCTCCGGTTTAAAATTATTAAGTGCTCCAGCATCAATAGCACCAACTTTCATGGCCTTTGATTTTAATGGTTTGTTATCTCATAATGGTGCCGGTTTTATAGGAGCCTTGACTAGTATAGTAATGGTAGTTTTAACCTTTAGTCTTGTAGATTTATTTGATACTATAGGAACTTTGGTTGGAACGGCTCAAAAAGCGGACATGATTTTGCCAGATGGTAAGATAAAAAACATGAAAAAAGCTCTTTTATCCGATGCTTTAGCTACTACCATAAGTTCTTTATTCGGTACTACAACTACTGCAACTTATATTGAGTCTACTGCTGGTATAGCCGAAGGTGGAAGAACGGGCCTTACTTCACTAGTTACTGGAATTTTATTTGTATTAGCATTATTTTTAGGCGGAGTTGTTGGAATAGTTCCTGCAGAAGCAACTGCCCCTGCTTTAGTAATTGTGGGAGTTCTAATGCTTGGAGCAGTTAAAGATATCAACTTCGATGATTTTACAGAAGCAGTACCTGCTTTCTTTACAATAGCAATTATGCCTTTTAGCTATAGTATAGCAAATGGTATAGCAGCAGGAATAATATTCTATCCTATAATGAAGGTTTTCACAGGAAAGCATAAGGAAGTTCATCCTATTATTTATATACTTGCAGCATTATTTATAATTAGATTTGTATTATTGCCACAATAGCAGATTAAAAGAAGAGAACTTAGATAACGCCTATCTAAGTTCTCTTCTTTTTTACTTTATAACCTAAATTATAGACTTGAAACAATGTCTAATAACATCTCCTCGACTAATGATTCCCACTAACACTCCATCATGTTCTACAGGCAGTTTTTTAATATTCTTTTTTGCTAAAATGGCGGCAACATTTTCTATTTTCTCGTTTCTAGAAACCTTTACAACCTTCTTCTGAGCAATATCAAGAATATTTAAATCTAATATCTTTTTAACCCTATCCTCAAATTCTTCATCATCACCTCTAATAACGGCAACATAGTAAAAAAAATCAAAGACCAGATTTTCATGTTTTCCAATATATCTCATGATATCTCCATCACTTACATAAGCTACGATTTCATTTCTATCATTTACTATAGGAACACCACTGATACGATATTCAATAAATTTCTTGATAACAGAACGGACAGTATCCTTCTCTGTAACTTTATATACTTCCGTAATCATAATTTCATGAGCTTTCATAATAACCCTCCTACCATAAATAAATTAAATCAGCTAACTTTGTTATTCTTAAACTTAATAACTTCATTTATATACCCTTAATTAGTAATTATTATTATATAACTATATGTTTTAATTATACAACTTATTGTGAATACTTTTCAATAAAAAAGTTTAATCAATAAAATATAATCTAAAATAATTACTAAACATAATAATTTATAACTAACCTATAAAATAAAAGACACATTTTAGACATTTCCGCTAAAATGTGTCCCTCCATACTTTAGACTTACTAAAAGTCTACCTTCTTTTCTAAAATAAAAGCAGTTGCTATATACATAACCATAAAGAATAAAATATTAAAAGCTGCAGCAGCTATATTTACTGGTACCACCATGATACCCAGTCCAACCCCTAAGTTAAGCTCTCCCTGTGCTGTAAGTATATTTATATTAAAGACTTCTGGGAAAGTAACAGTTAACAATTGAGTTATTTTTCCTACTACTAAAGACAGCACTATGAATATTACAAACCCACCTAATTTACCCATTTTCTTATTTTTTATTGCAACTTTGCTTAAAGATATTGAAAAATATATACTTAATAGAAAATAAACATACTCTAGTATACTAATTATAGCTAAAAATATAAGGAAACCTATATTTACGTTATTCATCAAGTTGGGTAGACTACTAAAAAGTTCTTTAAAATTAACAATATTTCTAAGATGTATTAAATTAAAAACCCCAGCTACTAAACCTACTATTGCAACTTGAATAATTGTGGTAACAAGCTTTGCTCCTAGTATAGAGTACCCACTTTGAGGCAAAGTAAATAGTAAATAACCACTGTCTTCATACATATCTCTGCTAAACAATTTTATATTCCACACAAAAACTACTATCATAGCAGCAAAAGTTATCAATGTTGAAAAAAAGAATTTACCCTGTGGCGGCCACTGGGCTACAGTAAAAAGAAATAAATTAGCAAGGGTTATTGCACTTAATATAATAATAAAGTCTTTATAATATCCCTTTAACTCATATTTAACCAGATTAAACATTACTTAAAAACCTCCCTGTATATTCCATCTATAGACATTCCCCTTTCATTTCTCAATTCTTCAGCATTGCCGCTGAGCACTATCTTACCTTGAGAAATAAAAGCAACGTCATCAAATAATCTTTCAACATCAGCGACTAAGTGAGTTGTAATAATCATGGAACTATCTTCACTATAGTTCTTTAATATAGCATCTAATATCTTTTCTCTGGTAGTAGGATCTACCCCTCCTAAAGGTTCATCTAGTATATATAACTTTGCTTTTCTTGAAAGCACTAAAGTAAGATATAACTTTTCTGCCATTCCCTTGGAAAGAGCATTAACCTTACTGTTAATATCTAAATTCATAAAGTCTAAAAGCTCTTTACTTTTGTTTTCATCAAAATCTCTATAGAAATCTTTAAAGAATTCTATAGCATCCTTTATCTTCATCCACCTGTATAAGTAATCCTTATCTGGTAAATAGGATACTATAGCTTTTGTATATACCCCCGGTTTGTGACCATCTATAAGCATTTCTCCGTTACTCTGAGTTAAAAGCCCTGCAGCTATTTTTAAAAAGGTTGTTTTTCCACTTCCATTAGGTCCTAGTAACCCAACAATTCTTCCCTTTTTCACTTCTAAATCCAGCCCAGCTAAAGCTTTTTTATTAAAATATCCTTTTTCTAAATTGGAAGCTTTCAGCACAGTATCCATTTAAAACTCCTCCTTAACTTTGTCTTCAACAATTTTTACAATCTCTTCTTTATTGAACCCAAGATTCTTCATTCCTTCTATAAAACTATTTATAATCTCCCTAGCCATTTCCTTTTTTAACCCATCTATCATATTCATATCCTCCCTTACAAAAGTTCCCATTCCCCTTTGTGTATAGGTTATGCCTAACCTCTCTAACTCTTGATAAGCTCTCTGCAGTGTATTTGGATTTACCTGAAGCTCTGTTGCCATTTCTCTAACAGAAGGTATCTTATCACCGGGTTTTAGCTTACCAGTAACAATGTCTCTTTTTATTAAATTCATTATCTGCATATATATAGGTATTTTAGTATTAAAATCTACACCCACTATGCCACCTCCTTGTTCTTACAATAGGTATCTGTTGTTTTAGTGACCTAATTACATAGTACACCACTACATAGATACTGTCAATATATTTGTGAAAATTTTAA